>CANQKL010000127.1 GCA_947624455.1 uncultured Clostridia bacterium | reverse complement strand
CGCCAGCGCGGCCAGCTCGGACGTGGGACGCCCTTTCATAAGCTGGACGATGTGTACCCTCATTCCGGCTCCGGCCGCCCTCAACGCCTGACCAAGAGCGGCTGTGGTTTTTCCCTTGCCGTCGCCGCAGTATATCTGTAACATCAAACACCCTCCTCAAGCGCCCTGTAAACGAGTTCCATATTCAAGCTTTGGCGCACCGCCGCTGCCAGTTTATTATATTGTAACTCATTATAGTCGCCTTTGTCAAGGGCTTTTCTTCTGTACTCAAGGCCCTTCTCGCGGTATATGTCGCTCACCACCCGCTCCGCTTGACTGTCAAACACCCCATGGAGGTACGAGCCGCAGACATTCCCCTTAGCTGAGCCGCCACCATCGGCAAAAAGCGGCTTTTCTCGGGAAACGGTAATGCCCATATGTATCTCGTATCCCTCGGCTTCGGTTCCGGCAAGGCAGGAAAAGAAGCCGTCAACACTGGAAAAAACGGCCCTTTTTTGCGTTCGAAGCTTCTCGCCGCAAAACACTGTGTCCATGTCCAGCAGTCCAAGGCCAACGTCCTCTCCTCCGCCCTCAGCACAGCCGGGGTCGGAGATTTTTTTGCCCAAAAGCTGATAGCCGCCGCAGATTCCAAAGATCGGCGTCCCTCGGACGGCGAGATCCTTTATCCCGGCCTCAAGTCCAGTTTCGCGCAGCCATCGCCTGTCCGCTAGGGTGCTTTTTGTGCCTGGAATAATCAGCAGATCGGGACTGCCCAGCTCCCCGGCTCGGCCCACATAGCGGACTGGATTCCCACAACGGGAAAAGCAGTCAAAATCGGTAAAATTGGATATTCTTGGCAGCCGTATAACGGCAATATCAACGCTGGAGGCCTTTTTTGCGCCGAGCTTTTCCGAAAGACTGTCCTCGTCGGCAAGGTCCGCGTCCACATAAGGCACTACCCCGACCACCGGCTTGCCGCCGCGCTCCTCCAGAATTTTCACCCCGTCTTTAAACAGACCTCTGTCGCCCCGGAACTTGTTCACGATAAGTCCCTTGACTAAATCCCGCTCCCGTGGTTCAAGCAACATCAAAGTGCCTAAAAGCTGAGCAAACACCCCTCCCCTGTCAATATCGCCGATCAACAGCACCGGCGAACTCACAAGCTCCGCCAAGCCCATATTTACTATGTCGTCGCTTTTTAAATTCAATTCGACCGGACTGCCCGCCCCTTCGATAACGATAATATCAAAGCGGCTGTCCAGCCATTCGTAAGCTCTCTTTATCTCAGGAACGAACTCCCTTTTTCGCCGGAAATATTCCGCCGCTCTCATATTGCCCAGCGTCCTGCCGTTTAGGATAACCTGTGAACCCATGTCTGACGTGGGTTTCAAAAGTATAGGGTTCATGCGAACGTCCGGCTCCGTCCCGGCGGCCTCGGCTTGCATAACCTGCGCCCGTCCCATCTCAAGGCCGTCCGCCGTCACAAAGGAGTTGAGGGCCATATTCTGGGACTTGAACGGAGCGACGCTGTAACCGTCCTGACGGAAAATGCGGCAAAGGGCAGCGGTAAGCAGGCTTTTACCGGCGTTAGACATAGTACCCTGGAGCATTATCGCTTTTGCCATTTCACTTTTCCTCCCTCAGTATCTCTCCTATCGCCGCAACAAGCCTTTCATTTTCAGCTCTGGAGCGAACCGCTATGCGGTAAAATCTGTCGCTCAGTCCGTGATAGTCGCCGCAGCAGCGTATGGCGATCCCCCGCCGCAGCAGCCTTGAGTCAAGGCCCTTGTCGCCCTTGAACAGCAGAAAATTTCCTTCGGATGGGAACACCTTAAATCCCAGCTCCTTCAACGCCATCTGAAGGAAGCTCCGCTCCCGGGCGATAAGCTCCCGCGTTTTGGGAATAAACGTTTTATCGCTAAGAGCCGCCAATCCGGCTATCTGCGCCGGGGTGGAAACGTTCCAGCACGGGCCGTAGTCGGCCAGCTTTTTTGCAAGCTCCTTTTCGGCGCATACAAGATAACCCAGCCGAAGCCCGGCCATGGCATAAATTTTAGTAAACGCCTTTATCGCCACCGGCGGCCGCAGTCGGCACGGCCCGTTCTCGGTAAAGTCGGCAAAGCACTGATCAAGGATCAGTAAGGCTCCCTCCGCGCGGCATCTTTCTATAACTCCCTCCAGAACCTCGTCGGCTATGAGTCCTCCGTCAGGGTTGTTTGGGCTGGCAAGGAAAACCGCCCCGCGCGGCGGAATAAATCTGTTTATCTCGTGGCCCAGGCGAAAGCCGCCGTCCTCGGACAGATAAAAGCGGCTTACCTCGGTTCCCGCTTCTATAAAAGCCTTTTCATATTCCGAAAAGGTCGGCGCGGCGACAAGGGCCTTCTCCGCTTTCACGACATGGGCCAGCCGATATATTAGGTCGGACGCCCCGTTGCCGCAGACAATATTTTCGATATCTACCCCCTCCCTTTCAGCCAAGGCAGAGCGCAGAGCGGTACAGTTGGCGTCGGGATAAGCCTCAAACTCCCCTATACGGGCCGTCAAAGCCTCCCGCACGCCGGAGGGCATACCAAGGGGATTTATATTGGCCGAAAAATCCAGCTCCACCTTCCGGGAATAAATATCTCCTCCGTGAGTCAAAATATCACCTCCGCCGCTAGTCTCGCCCCAGTTAAAAGGATGAGGGTAAAAATCGAAGTCAGGTACATTAGCCGGTTTGCCAGGCGGATGTCTCCGGCCTCGACCGGTCTAAGCCCGTCCCCGATGGTGGGTTTTTTGTGGACGACTCCAAAATAGCTGGCGTCGCCAGCCAGCCTCACCCCCAGCGCCCCCGCCATTACCGCCTCGGTCTGGGCGGAATTTGGGCTTGTATGGCGAAGCCTGTCCCTGCGCCATATCCTGAACGAGTTTTTCCAGTCAAGTCCGGCTACGGCAGCCGAGGCTATCATTACGAGCGCCGTGAGCCGGGAAGGCAAAAGGTTCAATAGGTCGTCCAGCCGCGCGGCAAAACGGCCGAATTTTATATATTTTTCGTTTTTATAGCCTATCATGGAATCCATGGTGTTGACCGCCTTGTAAAAAAATCCCAAAGGCGCGCCTCCTAACGCCATAAAAAGCATAGGCGAGGTGACTCCGTCAGAGGTGTTTTCCGCCACGGTCTCCACAGCCGCCCGAATTATTCCCGCCTCGTCCAAAGTCTCCGTGTCCCGTCCCACTATCATCGAGACGGCCCTCCGTGCGCCCTCGGTATCGCCGTTTTCCAAGGCTCGGCAGACCTTCATGCTTTCATTCGTCAGGCAGCGGGCCGCCAACAGATAGTAGCACATGACGCTTTCCGCTGCCAAGCCCAGAAAAAAATGTACGCGGTAAAGGAGAATAAGGATAACCGCGGGTACGGCGGCGCTTACCAACGCTACCGTCAACGCCAGTACCGTCCCGGCCAGCATCTCTCTTTTCGGCAGCAGACGGCGGAGCAGAGCTTCCAGTCGGTCGATCGCCGAGCCTATGAGACGCACCGGATGGGGCAGCGAATATGGATCTCCCAAAAAAGCGTCTATAATAAAGCCTATGGGCAGCGCAAGTATCCTCATCATATCCTCCCAGTTATGCCCATGGTTCGGCCGTCAAAGCGGACGGCATAGCCGCGGCCGTTTTCCACATAATAATCGTAAAATTTTCTTTTGGGCCGGACAAAACGCTCAAGTATCGCCATAATGGTGCCGCCGTGGACAACGAAAGCCGTTTCATCCACGAGAGACGGAGCCAGCTCCTCAAAGGCTAAAACCGTCCTGGCGGAAAAGCTTTTCTTGTCCTCCCCTCCGGGGAAAGCCATTTCGCCGCCGCTGTCTATCCACTTCTGATATTCGGGCGCGGCGTTCAGCTCGGCGTAGTTTTTTCCCTCGAAGGCCCCAAAATCACACTCTCTCAGGCCAGAACAGACGAGGGGAGCCTTATCGGGCCAGATGATCCGCGCCGTTTCGACGCAGCGGTTCAAAGGACTTGATACAACCGCCCGCGCCTGGGGATATTCTATTTTTTCCAGCTCGCTCCTGCCCAGGGGGCAAAGCGGTTCATTCGTGCGGCCGATGTATCTCTTTTCCAGGTTTCCGGCGGTTTTACCGTGCCGGATAAAATACAGCGTCATAAGCTCACCCCTTGATCTTTGTGGGAATACCGCAGACGACTCTTTCCACGGTCTTGGCCCTCCGCGCAAGATAACAGCCTACCCGGCCCACGGCCTCCCGCCAAAGGCGGTCGGCTCTTTCAATGGGAATTATCCCGCAGCCTATCTCGTCCATGACTATGACCGCGTCGGGATTTTCAAGCAGGAATTTTTCACTTTCCGCCACAGGGTCGAGGCCCTGATCCAGCCAGCGGCGCACCGTAAGGTGAAAATCCCTTACGCAGCCGCCGTAGCTCTCGTTTGCATAGCGGGTCTTGCCCTGAGAGGCCCCGCCTACTATAAGTCTCATATTACCGCGCTCCTTATCAGGTCGGCAAAGACGGCGAAAGCCGCCGCCGACAGTTCGCATATCTGTAAAAAATATCCGGCCAAATCTCCGGTCACTCCTCCAAATTTTTTGTAGGACATCCTCCTGTAAAAGGCGAAGCAAAGTACCTCTCCCACAAAGGCGCAAAGGCCGGGCAAAAGATCGACGAGGGCCGCCGCCGCAAGAGTCAAGGTCAGTATCAAAAGTTCGCTGACGGTCACAGCGGCGCGGGCCGCGGGACGGCTGAAGCTCTGTAGATCTCCGCCGACCTTGGCGCTCTTGAAAATCACCGCCCCAAGGCCGCTCAACGCCCTCGACTGAACAAAGCTCAGGGCGCAGATCAGCATAATTTGCCAGCGGCTTATCTGGGAAAATATCCCCGCCTGAAGCAGCAGATACAGCGACGCCCTGACGGCGGCAAAGGAGCCGATGTGAGGGTCGTCCATGATCTCCAGCATTTTTTCCCTTGTCCCCCAACTGCTAAGGGCGTCGTTCGCATCGCAGAAGCCGTCCATATGTATGCCGCCGGTTATAATTAGCGGGATAACGCTCATAACCGCCGCGAACATAATGCCGCCGACAT
>CANQKL010000126.1 GCA_947624455.1 uncultured Clostridia bacterium | reverse complement strand
TCTGTCAGGCACGCTGACATAGGCTATGTACATAGACTGAACAACGGGCGCGTCGGGAGAACCTACAGAAACATTGTAATAGCCCGTTTCAAGGAGGTCAGGCATACCGATGTCTATCGTAACCTGACGGTCGGTGCTTTTGTAGTGGGTGTACTGGATGGCCACAGCGTTGTTATAGTTAATCCCCTTGGCGGCCTCCGTAACCATGGATATCACGTGGGTGTCGCTGGACAGACCGCTGATATTTATCTCAAGCTCTATTAAGTCGTCAACGACCGTGCAATCAATGATAGATATAGTGGCGTTCCCGGCGGCAAAGGCCGCAGGTACCAGAGCCGCTGTCATCGCAAGCGCAACAAGGACTGCAAGGAGCTTTTTCACAGATATTACCTTACTCATTTTCATTCTCCTTTCTCAGCTTACTGCTGCGCGCCGGTAAACAGCTTGGGGTAGCTATCCGAGGCGGCGCCAAGGATATTGAATGGATCGTCGCCGTCACAGATGTAGCCTAAGCACGAGTACCGGGATATGTCTTCGCCGCTGTCAATGGTGAACGGTATCGGAATAGCGCCCTCGCCGGAAACCAGTTCGCCCGCGTCGGTTATGACCGCCGTCCGCATACCTGCTGTGGACTGGCTTATCTTGTAAAGCTTGTTGTCCTTGAACAGGATGAGTACGCCGTTAAGGTTGCTGGATTTGGTAACGTTGGACTGATACTTGATCACATAGTTGTAGTCTACGCCGGACTTCGGAATATAATCGGTATAGACATCCCAGGTGTCAGTCTCCTCAAGAAGGGGGCTGCCCTCAATGGTGAAGGTGGGAATAGGCTCTACCTCATAAATCATCATATCATCCAGACGTATAGCTCCGCTGCCGGTGTACTGGAGGTAGAGGAATCTGTAATCGTCGTTTCCGTTAAACACGCAGAAATCCTGCTGCCAATCGCCAGTCTTTTCGATCTTACGGCCGATCTCGTTGTAGTGTACGCTGTGGGTGTCCACGTCGGTAGTACCCGCGAGCTTACGCTCGCCGTTTACGATGTCGGCGTTCTTGTCGAACTTGAACCAGCCGGAATATACGTAATACTTGTCGGAGGAAAAGGTGCTGGCGCCGCATCTCCAGATAACGATACCGCCGGTAAACTCAAAGCAGCCGGGGGCGTCGTGGCCATCGTTAGTAACAATAGTGCCGTCATTGGTACTGATAAAGGTACCATCTGGAGAAACGTTTCTATCGCTGTTTGTGGAATACGGGCTGGGCATAGAACTGAAGGAACCGTCGCCCAGGGCGGTCATCATATTCTGCTGACCGATAACACGGTATGTACGGCCATTGTATTCGATAACTCTGCCGGGAGCGACCACCTGGCCGTTGTTGACAGCCATAATCTCCGCGTCCTCCTCCAAAGCGGGAAGCTCGAGTCCGTCAGAAATACCGAAGTCAACGGCGACCTCATCTTCCAGCTCGTTAGGCGCATCGACAAAGTCGAACACCATTCCCACATCGTCGCCGTCGGCCTGCGCAAATACGCCCACGTTGAAAGCGAGGACGAAAGCAAGCAAAGCGACGATCAACTTAGTACTGGTACTGTTTCTCATTGAAAGTCCCTCCTAATAAGACTGTTGTGGAATAAATTTTAACGAAGCGTTCACATTTTGGTAATGTCACATACATATTTTACAGCAAATTTTTAAAAATTGCAATAGCAAAATCAAAAATTTTTTTGTTAAATATATGTAACATATCCTAACTCACGCTATGATATAAGTTTATTATACAATACAATCCCCAATATGTAAATAATGTTTTTTTGTTTTTTTATTAAATTGTTAAAACTACCTAAATCTATTGTTCAATTTTTGTACAATATTACAAGTAGCTAATGTAATTTCTGGCATGATATCCTGCGCTTAGGAAAAAAATTGACGGTTTTCACACAAATGCAGGCGTCAGAGCCGTTTTCTGTGTCCGCTGCAAACATTTACATGGAGAAATCCGGGAACTTTTGTGTTACAATGGTGTTACCAAATCTGAAAGGAGAATAAATTTGAAACACAAAAAATTGATTTCCATGTTTACCGCCTTTGCGCTGATGAGCCATCCGGCTCTGGCGGCCGTACATACGGCCCAAAAAGGGGACACCTACTGGCTCATAGCCCAGAAGTATTCGGTGAGCCTGCAGGAGTTGCTAAAGGCGAACGGTGCGGACGAAAACAGCGTGCTGAACATTGGCGACAGGGTGATCGTTCCCGAGAAAGAAAAGGTTCACGTCGTCGGCAAGGGCGACACCTACTGGCTCATAGCCCAGTGGTACTCCGTAAACCTACAGGATTTGCTAAATGCAAACGGAGCGAACGAAAACAGCGTGCTGAACATTGGCGACAGGGTGAAGATTCCTTCGGGGAACGGCTCCGCCCCCCAGCAGACCAAGCCCTCGGTTCCTGACGCTCCCGCCGAAGGGAACGGGCCATACATTACATATACTACCTACACCGTGAAATCTGGCGACACCCTCTGGAACATAGCCATAGAATGTGGTATTCCCTTTGACGAGCTGCTCAGCGCCAACGGGCTGAACGAAAACAGCCGCGTCAAGGACGGCACGGTACTGACAGTGCCTGTCCACAATGTACCCGTAAAGCCCGCTCCCGAAGGATACGGCGAGCTTCTGGACTGGTGGACCGAGGCCCAATACGTGATCCCCATAGGGGCGGTGTTCACAGTGACTGACCTGACCACGGGGAAAAGCTTCACCGCGAAACGGACAGTGGGTTCCAATCACGCGGACTGCGAGACTCTCACAGCCGCCGATACCGCTAAGCTCAAGGAGATCTGGGGCGGCAGCTTTAACTGGGGCAAGCGTTCCGTCATAATTACATATAAGGGTAGAAAAATCGCCGCCAGCGCGGCCGGTATGTTCCACGCTGGCAACGAATGGGCGCCCGGCGGCGTCTGGACCGACTGGCGCAGCGACGATTACGGCCCCGGCCTGAACTACGATTACGTAAAGGGCAACGATGCCAGCGGTCACTTCGATATCCATTTCTACGGCTCTACCCGTCACAACACCGGGTCGGTTGATAGCGGTCACCAGGCCAATATACTTAAAGCTGCGGGAAAGTAGTCAATATTTAATGCCCTATTATCACGGCAATATCCTTACAATCGTCCCCACAGGCACGATATCGAACAGTGCCTCCACATCCTCGTTAAACATACGCACACAGCCGTTCGAGGCGCTTTTTCCAATAGAGGACGGATCATTTGTTCCATGAATCCCGTATCCTCGGCGGCTCAGACCCAGCCAGCGTGTCCCATAGGGGCCGCCCGGGTCCACCTGCTTGTTGATCACGGTGAAAACTCCCGTGGGCGTGGGCGTTTCCTCCTTGCCCGTAGCCACAACGTATTGGCGGAAGATCCTCCCGTTTTTATAAACGGTCAGCCGTTTTGCGTCAATGTTTATAACTATTTCCACAGGCGAGGGGGCTTGCGGGATGCATATAACCTGACCGATTCGGAGATTTTCCGGCACAATGGTCGGGTTAGCAGTCAGCAGCTCCCTCGTGCTGACTCCAAAGGCGGCGGCGATGGCTCCTACGGTGTCGCCCCTGCGAATCACGTAATAATTCTGCTGCTGACAGGGGGGAGTGTCCCCCACCGGTTGTGAGATGCAAAGCCTTTGTCCCACCTGAAGGTTCAGGGGGTCGGCGTCAGGATTGTGTTCCTTTATAGTCTCAACGGTGGTGGCGAACCTCATGGCTATCCTTTCCATCGTATCCCCCGGCTGAACCGTATACGGCACTGTGCCGATGGGGCAGCTTACTCCGGGACTTTGCTCTCCGGCGGACCCATCGGCCCGAACGCATATCCTCTGTCCCACCGTTAGATTGTCCGGATCCACGTCGGGATTCAGCTCCAGCAGCCGGTCAACGGAGACTCCCAGCCTTCGGCCTATGAGGAAAAGGCTGTCTCCGGCTCTGACGGTATAGTATTCTACACACTCCATAAAAATCACCTCTGAACACATAATATGTTCAGAGGTGATTTTTTGTCAATACCGTGGAACCTTTGAGTCCGCCGGTTCAGTCCCCGTAATTTTCGTCTTTCTCCAAATTCTCGCCGTTATAGGCGGCGACGGCCAGTTTATCGCAGCGCTCGTTGTCCGGGTGTCCGGCGTGGCCCTTGACCCAGATAAAAGTGACCTTATGTATCTCCGTCAGCGCCAGGAGCCGCTCCCACAGATCCACATTGAGGGCGGGTTTGCCGTCGGACTTTTTCCAGCCCTTTTTTCGCCAGCCGTAGACCCAGCCCTTGTTGACCGCGTCGGTCAGATATTTGGAGTCGCTGTAAAGCTCGACCTGGCACGGTTCCTTAAGGGCCTCCAGGCCGACTATCGCGCCCAGCAGTTCCATTCGGTTATTTGTGGTAAGCCTGTAACCCCGGGAAAAAACCTTCTCCACTCCGTTATAGCGAAGTATCGCCCCATAGCCGCCCCTTCCGGGGTTGCCGCTGCAAGCTCCGTCCGTGTACAGCTCGATCTTTTTCATACGTCAGTTACCTCGTCAGTCTCTCAATCGGCAGAGAGCCTTTTTCTCAATTCTCGAAACATAGGATCGGCTTATCCCAAGCCTGCCCGCCACCTCCCGCTGGGTAAGGGGTTCCCGTCCCCCGAGGCCGTAGCGCAGGAGGATTATTTCCCGTTCCCGCTGGGTCAGCAGGTTTTTCACCTTATATATAACCTTACGGATAAGGTTGTTTTTGTCCATTTCCTCACAGATATCGTCTGTCTCGGCCTGGAGAATGTCCATCAAGCTGACCTCGTTGCCGTCGTCATCGTGGCCAATCGGTTCCTGAAGGGAGACTTGGCCCGCATACTTCTTTTCCCGGCGAAAGTACATGAGTATCTCGTTCTCGATGCAGCGGGAAATGTAGCTGGCGAGCTTGCTGTTTTTCTCCCGGTCAAAGGTGTTGACGCCCTTTATCAGGCCAATAGTGCCTATGGATATGAGATCGTCCCCAGAGGAAGCGTCGGCATATTTTTTCACAATATGGGCCACCAGCCGGAGA
>CANQKL010000125.1 GCA_947624455.1 uncultured Clostridia bacterium | reverse complement strand
TATAAAATCTCGGGTACATGCCCCGAGATTTTATGTTTTTTATCGAAAGGGAGTTCCCTTTCGAGCTTTCCCCATTGACCATGGAGTTTATCCGCGCTCTCATGCCGCCCATTTTTATGCCGACAGTTTTTCACACATCGGTTTAAGCTCATCGTCCCATAAAAACACGGATATTTTTCCTTTCGCTTTTATGTCGAGCTTTATTTCCTCGGCAATGAAGCTCTCCAAGCTGACCGATCTCATCGCCGCCGCGGTAAGCCGTCCTCCGTCATAGGCGGCGGCAAAGACCGTCAGCTTCCGATCTATGCCGCTTTCGGCGCTGACAGTGACCGAGTCGGCGTCCCGACCCGCCACCTCGGCCTTAAAATAAGCTTCGGCTCCGTAAAATTCAATATCGGCGAGACTCAGCCGGTTCCCGTTGTCGTCGGGGAACTTCCACGCGCCGTAGTCGCCGGAGGTCTTGATCCTTGTGCGGATGTAACGGACGAATCTGTAGGGTTTGGGTTCGGACGGCTCGATCACAAGCTCGCTTGTATTGTCCCTCCCGTCGGGAGCGGGATCCATTTCATATATCCTTTCCCAGTTTTCGCCGTCCATGGAGCCTTGAAGCTCGCAGCCCACCGCAAGGCACCAGTCCGCCCAATAATTGCTCTCGCCGGGGAGGACCGCGCGCTTTACGACAATTTTATCCACTGTGTTTTTGCCGTCCAGCTCAAACTGTATGTACTGCCTACCACAGGTCTCCGCTGTCTGGCCGGAAACGGCGTATACGGTTCCGGCGTCGCCGTCAAGGGCGTATTCGGGGTGTTCGCCCGCCGTCGCGGCGGCGGAGGGCGCAAGCTTGTTCAGTTCCTTAACGAACAGCTCAAAATCAACAGTCCCGCTCTCCCCCGAATCGAGCGTCAGCTCCACATAGCGGCCCCTTTCGTCACGCATTACGGGGAGCCTCTTTCCGTCAGAATATGCCGCCGTCCAGGCTTCGCCGCAGCTAAGCCGGACGGTATTGCCATCCTCAAGGGAGGTTACGGTGACGTTGGCGGTTTTTCCCTCAATGTCCCAGCTCAGTCGGGAGGCCTCCGCCCTCGTCCTGGTCATAAGGCCGCTGACGCTGCCCTTTGTCCAATCCGCAGGCAGAGCGGGTATTATCTCAATCTCGCCGGTATTGGAGAACAGGAGAGCCTCGTTCACCGCCCCAAGAACGCCAAAGGCCGTGTCAGTACAGTAAGTGTCGTTGCGGCGGTTAGTGTCGTGGTCGGTCATAAGCGAGGAGTAATAGGCGTTGTTCCCCATCATCTGGAGCAGGGAGCTGGCAAAGCCGTCTCCACGCTTGAGCCGGGCTTCCACAAGGGCCTTGTGCATCCAGCCGTGGCCCGCGGTCGCGTCGCCGGTATTGTAGCGGTTGCGGTTGTCCAGGGCGATGTTGGCCGCCGCGGCAAGATCGGGGTCGTTTTGAGTTTCATATCCCGGCCAGGCCACATACAGATGGCTCAGATGCCGGTGGTTGTTGTTCTCGGCGTATTCGCTCATCGCCCATTCCTTGAGAGCGCCGTCAGGGTCAAGCTTATAGTCCGCTATGCTGTTTTTGAGCTTCTGCCACTTCTCCACATTGGCTTCCCAGCCCTTCCGGCCCACGGCCCTTTCAATAGCGCACACCATGTCGAGGCCGTCCCTTGCGGCGGCGATGTCCATGGTAGCGTTAGCGGTGACGGTGCTGTTATAGCCGATAGGGTTGTTTTCCGGAGAGTAGGCGGGGATTATCATATACTTTTCGCCCTCGAGAAGCTCGGTCTTATTCTCATCGTGGCAGGCCTTGCCATTGGCGTCCATGTAATAGCGGGGAGTGACGATTTGCTCCCAGAAATTAGCCTGCTTGGTGAGCAGCGGCAGGAGGACGTCCCTTTCAAGATCCAACCAGCCCCGCTCCTTAATGGCGGCAAACTCCTCGTCGCTCAGGCCGCCGTCCTCAACGCCAAGAACCCTTTGCAGGTCGTCAAAGCGCATATATTCGTTTATCGGGATCTGTTTATTCCCAAAGCACTGCCAGTACTCAAATATGGGCAGCAGGCACCAGCTTGCTCCGGCATTCCAATATTCAAACGGATAAGCGTTATCGTACTCCACCTGCATGGCCCGGTCAGAGTCGGCGTTGACCGAGGGCTGGAGAGCGTCGTGCATCCCGTAGGCCATCTCCGCGTTGTACATAAAGTCCGGCGCGTTGCGGAGGAAAAAGGTTATATAGCCCTCCTGAAAATCGCCGCTCAGATTGCTGGTGTTCATGGAGCTGACCTGAAGATTCACATTGGCGTCCAGGGTATAGATTCCCCGCCATCCCAAATTCCATTCGCCAGTCCACATTCCATACAGCCGGGGAGCCGTCGTACCGCCGCAGCAAATAAGGGCATACCGGGCCTGCTCATAGGAGCGGCGCATAAATTCGTGATTTATCCGGGATTTATCGGCCCGCTGGGCCTCGATAAGGGCGTTGTTGTCATAGCTCTCAAAGCTTTCGTCGCCCTCAAGGTCAAAGCTCACCCTGTCCATTTCTTCCTTTTGCAGCTTTGCCGAGGGAGCGAGAGCCGCGTCGTAGTCGAATTTTCCCCGGTCGGCGTATTTGCTTTCAACATTGGCCGTTTTTTCTGCCAGCCCGTCTATAAGGGCATAGGAGGTCATCGCCTCGAAGGCCGCCATTGGGTCCTCCGCCCCGGTCATGTTGAAGTCGCGGTCAAGGGCGGTTATGAGATAGACCGCCTCGGCGTTTTCGATTTTTACAGCGGCGTTTTCGCCCAAAAGCATGAGGTCTTTCACAGGCGAGACGACGCGGGTCTTTTTCGCGTTTTCTCCCTCGACGATTATCCTCGTCAAGCCGCAATAGCCGCCGTCTCTGAGTTCGCTGCCCTCGTAAACCGGGTAGTGGCCGATTTGGGCGATGTAGGAAGCGTCGCCGGGTACGATTTTTTTGTATCGCTGATCCCGCACCTTGCTGAGTCCGTTTTCCGCCCGGGGCATATCGTCCACATCGTCAATCGAAACGGTCATATTTATGAGCTGGCCTTCGGAGGACTTAGTCAGCTTAGTTATGGAAACGCCGTCTGTCCGCGAGGTAAAGGCCGTGCGCCGCCACTGACCGTATCTGTCGGTGAATCTCACGCCGGTCTCGGCAGTCTCGTAATTAGTCCAGCGAACGTAATTTCTGGCCGCGTCGGCGTAGGAGCTGGTAAGCCTGAGCTGGTGGCCGGGATGGAAGGAGTAATAATAGGTGCGCTGGCGGCGGTTGCCGTTCTTGTCCTTTATTTCCCACTTGTCGTTGAGGTTGAACACGTTGAGCCTTGCCTCTTCAAGCTGACCGGTAAGCTCCGAGGGAATTTCCCGAGGATCAGCCGACGGGTAGTTGAAAAATATGTTCTGGTACACAAAGGCGTCGCTGTAAGGTTCGCCGCTGGTGACATAGCCGATAAGGCCGTTGCCGCTTACAAAGCCGTCCCTCCACGCCCGGCTGCCGCCGTCTTGGCGGCGGCTGACGATGGGATTGCAGCTTTCCACAAAGCTCCCCCTGTCGTAAAGCTCGCCGAGGTCGCCGCCGTCCTGACCGTCATAAGGAGCGTAGAACTCTATCTCCTTGACATTCAGCCGATTGCCGCCGTCGCCGTCCCGCCAACGCCAAACCGCGTAATCGTCGCCGGTCTTGAATTTGGTGCGTATATAACGGACAAATTTATAGTTTTTCGGGGTTTTCAGCTCAAAAATTTCCTTGCTGATTTCACCGGTACCGTCCGGCCAGGAGTTCATAGAGCCTATAGTTTCCCAAACGCCGCCGTCCACAGAGCCTTGAAGCTCGCAGCCCACCGCAAGGCACCAGTCGGCCCAGTAGTTGTTGTCCGCAACGCCGCCTGCGTTAAACTGGCGGCGGATTATCACCTTGCTCAGCGGCTTCCCGTTGGGCAGCTCGACCAGCAGGTACTGATCCTTAACGGATTCCGCCGTCTGACCCGACAGGGTAAAGACGGTTTCGGGCCTGCCGTCAACGGCATACTCCGCCCTGCTGCCCTCGTCGGCCGCCGTAGCCGTTACATTGACCGGCGCGATGCTCTCGCAGCCCTCATAGTCCGAGGGGTCGTATGTTTCGGTGGGGTTTGTGGCGTCGTAGAGATATTTTTTCGCTTCAGCTTCGATCTCCTCCCTCGATTTCCGGGAAATTCCCGCCATGGCGGCAATCGACCCGGTTATGCCGTCGGCGGTGGGACTGGTGTTCAGATAATTGTTCACATTGGCGTTCTTTCCGGCGCAGCCGTTGAAGTTTATCCCTCCGCCCCAGGCCTCGGGAGCAATATTGTATGTAAGATTTTCCGTTATCATGTACCCCTCGGTCTGCTCGTCAAAGTACATTGCGCTGTAACCGTAGTCGAACCAGGGCTGAGT
The DNA here is from genome assembly GCA_947624455.1 of uncultured Clostridia bacterium. Taxonomy (GTDB): domain Bacteria; phylum Bacillota; class Clostridia; order UMGS1883; family UMGS1883; genus JAFLUQ01. Next base: position 700 of record CANQKL010000125.1, on the reverse strand, counting down.
TTTTATGCCGTAAATGTAATTCCTCGCGCAAAGGGAGCCTGGCTGCTTGGACAAAGTATAAATCGCGCCGAAGTCGCAGGCCACGAGGCCCACGTCGTGAAGCTTGTTGGCGTATATGATATTACCGGCCATGGCGTTATCCTTGCTTGTCCAGCCAAAGCCCACCGAAATTCCGGAATACGGGGCGTCGTACACTTCATTGTGGGCGACGACAATGTTTTTCGGATACCCGGCCGCGATAGCCACGGAGCCTTCATATTCTGCGCCAATATTGTGTACGGAGTTGTTTATCACGCTGACGTTTACGCAGAGTTCCCTTTTGTCCTCGGGATTATAAGCCTCATGGAACTCCGTATTTTCGTCCTTAACGAATTTTGCGATGGATATGCCGTTTCCAGCGATATCATATACCTCGTTGCCGTCGATAAGGCTGTCCGAAACTCCGTAATAAAGATCCAGGGCCGTCGCGCCCATGCGGCGAAAAACGCAGCCGGAAATACTGAGATTTTCAGCGTTTACCGCCGTAAATCCCGCTGAAGGGTGCAAAGCGGTGACTTTGTTTTCGAGGCTGGAGGTCAGCACATACTGGCCCGCCTGACCGCCTACAAGTCCCTCCTCGCTTGCCCGGAGCCAGGTGGAACCCTCGAAGGTAATGTTTTCAAAACCGAGGTTTTGAACCTTCCCGTCAGCCGTCCCCTCC
>CANQKL010000124.1 GCA_947624455.1 uncultured Clostridia bacterium | reverse complement strand
CTATGTCGTCGGGATAATAGGCCTGGCCCACAGGCATCAACTTGAGTATCTCGTCCCGGAGCGCGGAAAGGTTGCCGCCCCTTTTAGCCGAAACGGGCACCACCGCCGCGAAGCCACAAATTGCGCTGAAAGCCTCTATCTGCGGCAGTATGTCCTCTTTATTCGCAATGTCGGTCTTATTTATGGCAAGGATCACCGGAATTTTTTTCGAGGTCACGTTTTCCAATATTTCCCGCTCAATGTCATAAATCTCACGTCCCGCCTCGACCACGAGTACAGCGCAATCTACCCCATCGACGGAGCGTGCGGCGCTGTCGTTCATAAATCTGCCCAGATCTGTCCTGGGGCGGTGTACTCCCGGTGTGTCGGTAAAAACGATCTGGTAATTTTCACCATTATCCATGGCCAGCATATTGCTGCGCGTGGTCTGGGGCTTAGAGGAAACAATGGCCACCTTCTGGCCCGTAAGGGCGTTGATGAGAGTTGACTTGCCCACATTGGGACGCCCCACCACGGCGGCAAAACCGGATTTAAAGTTATTGTCCATCATTCGATCCCTTTCATATTATCCTTTGCACAAAATCAATTATGACACTTGTGTATGGAAAGAAAATAATTATGCCAACGCCGGCCGCGGTAATACTTATCACCAGTACGGCGGCGGCGGCGGTATCCTTTGCCTTTTTTGCTCCTTCGCTGTACTGGGGCGAACAGATGTCCACTACCGCCTCAATAGCCGTGTTGAACAGCTCCGCTACCAGGACAAGGCCGCAGCATATGAAAACTATGGCCTTTTCAGTGACGGTCAGCCTGAAAACAACGGCGCAGACCACCACAAGCACCGTCATTATAAAATGTATCTTCATATTGCGTTCCATTCTGAACGCGCATTTCATTCCCTCATAGGCGTGACGGAAACTGTCGGACCATTTTTTGTTCTTTCTATCGCTTCCCATGGCGGCTACCTTTTTAAACCCATTTTTTCCATGACCGCTCTCTCGTGAGCCTGCATCACCGGAGTATCTTCCTCGCCCTGATGGTCGAAGCCCATAAGATGGAGGGCGCTGTGCGCTGAAAGGAAGCCAAGCTCCCGCATAAGACTGTGGCCGTACTCCTCAGCCTGAGCCGCCGCCCGTTCCAGCGAAATAACTATATCTCCCAACAGCAGCAGATCTCCGTCATAATCGCCGCTGTCATCTATCATAACGCCGTTATCGTCAAATTCAAGTATTGGAAAGCTGAGTACATCCGTGGGGGCGTCAATATCCCTTGTCTCGCGGTTTATCTTGCGGATACCCTCGTCGTCAGTTATGAGTACGCTCACCTCGCAGTCTGTATCTCCACATTCCAAAACCTCCATGGTGGTAGAGACAGCCCGTTCAATAACGTTCTCCATTTCCTCAGTAAAATCCAGCTTTTCCTGTTCGTTCTCAAAAATAAATTCTATCATCTGTTCATCCTCCAATATCAATATTGAATCCTTTCATGGAAGTACCCTCCCAGCGTCTTGATTATGGTCTGGGTCACGATCTCCAGCTCGCCAAATGTCAGGGAGCTTTCATTAAGCTGACCTGCCTCGACTCTTGACTTGATAAGGCCGCGCACCATGCCGTCTATTTCGGCATCCTCCTTGCTGCTAAGGCTGCGCACAGCGGCCTCGCACCCGTCGCAGAGCATTATTATGGCCGCCTCCCTGGTCTGCGGCCGAGGGCCGCTGTAAGTGAAGGGAGCGGCGTCGCAATCAGGATCGGCCTGCCGCGCTCGCTTAAAGAAATAACCCGTGGTAGTAGTGCCGTGATGCTGAGCTATTATGTCCTTGATGCCGCGGGGCAAATGGTACTGTCCCGCTATCGCCAGGCCGTCGGCCACATGGCGTATTATCACTCTTGCGCTGTCCTCATTGCTAAGGTTGTCGTGGGGATTTTCCGTGTACTGATTTTCCTTGAAATACAGCGGATGATTTATTTTTCCCACGTCATGGTAATAGGCTCCCACCCTCGCCAGAACGCTGTCGGCTCCTATGGCGCGGGCGGCTATCTCCGCCAGGTTGGCCACGGTAAGAGAGTGGTGATAGGTTCCCGGAGCCTGAATAAGCAAGCGGCGAAGCAGGCGGCTTTCGGGGTTGCTAAGCTCGTAAAGCTTCATCGGCGTAAGCACGTCAAAGCCCCATTCCCAGAAGGGCAGAGTACCGGCTGTGAGTACAGCCGAAAACAGTCCTCCCAGCAAACCCATGGCCAGGCTCATAATTATGCCTCTGGAATCCTCAGTTTCCAGCATGGCCATACAGCCAAAGACCGCCGCATATCCGGCTGATGATACAAACGACGCGGGAATGAGGTTCATTCTCCTCTTGACCCGGCTGAAGCAAAAGGCCGTCACGCTGCCCGCCAATATCAGGCAGATACCGTAGCCCCAGTCGTGCTGGACTCCCACCGCGCATACGATGCTCACGCAGGTGTTTGCCAGCAACGCTATGCGAACGTCGGCAAAGATCGCGACTATGGCCGCAAACGTACCCATAGGCATCAAGTATCTGGAATGGTCGTCCATATACCGGCCTATATAAAAGCTTACGGCGACAGTCAGCACCACTACAATGCCGATTATTATAAGCTTATTCAAATCTCTGCCGAGCTTTGGGTCGCAGAACATTATATACGCTCCGATAATGGCAAAGCAAAATATAAGCAGCAGCGTTATACCGACTATGTACTTGGCGCTGAGAGAGCTGGTTCCCTTTAAAAGTCCAAGCTCACTGAGCATATCGAGCTGGGCCTGGGTCATGATCTCTCCGCGGCGCACTAAAGTCTGGTTCTTTTTGTAGGTTATAGGCTCCACAGCGGAGGCGGCGGATTCCCTAAGATTTTCAGTTTCCTCCTCGTCAACGGTGAGATTTTCCGTTATAACAGCGTCCGCCAGCGCCACGGCAATCGCCGTGAGTTCGTTTGAAAAGTTCAGGTTTTCGATCTTATCCTCAAAAAGGGCCAGGCCCTCCTCCTTGTTCGCGACGCCCTGCACCATGACATCACTCACCGCGTCGGTCATTTTCTGGAGTCGGCGGAAAGAGCTGTCGGCCATGGACGCCAAGGGTTGATACAGCTCGTCCCCCAGCGCTATCTTTGAAGCGGCCTTCATCTGTATCACCTTAGCTGACGTGTCGTAAGACTCGTCGGAGCGGATAGTGTTCATAGAGGCAAAGAACTCGCTAAGCCTGTCCGTGGCTGTCACTTTAAGACTGTTGTCGAGCTTGTACACCGGCTGAACGCTCTGCATTGCCGCGTCCCTCTGGGCGCGGGTGGTAGTCTTATCAATTATGGTGCGCGGAGCGTAGATGTCCGCTGTCGATATATCGCCTGCCACAAACTCATACTGGCCAACCTGTTCGGAGGTCAGGCAAATGGCAATAATGGCCGCAAAAGTGATCAGCGCAACAATGAGACGCTTGGCATAGACGGTCTTTTTATTGTCCATTGCGCTGCTGCTCCTTTCTCTCGCTGCGCTCATACGCGGCTATTATTTTCTGTACAAGGGGATGGCGAACCACGTCCCTGTCGGTGAGCTGAGTTATGGCAATATCCTCAATATTTTTCAGTATCTTAATGGCGTCCCTTAGACCGCTCCGCGTGCCGCGCGGCAAGTCGATCTGAGTTATGTCCCCGGTAATTACCGCGTGACTGCCGAAGCCTATGCGGGTCAGGAACATCTTCATTTGCTCGGGAGTGGTATTTTGCGCCTCGTCAAGGATGATATAGGCGTCGTCCAATGTTCGTCCGCGCATATAGGCCAGCGGCGCGATTTCTATAAGCCCGCGTTCCAAATATTTTTGGTAATTTTCCATGCCGAGCATATCCGCCAGCGCGTCGTATAGGGGCCGAAGGTACGGATCCACCTTCATTTGCAGATCGCCCGGAAGAAAGCCCAGCTTCTCCCCCGCTTCAACGGCGGGCCGGGTAAGAATAATTTTGCTGACCTCTTTTCGGCGGAAAGAATCCACCGCCATGGCCACCGCGAGATACGTTTTACCTGTGCCGGCCGGGCCGACGGCAATAGTTACGGTGTTTTCACGTATCTTGCGGATATAGTCCTCCTGGCCACGGGTCTTGCATTTTATAGGCTTGCCGCGGCCGGTAAGGCAAATGTAATCCCCCGCCGCGGCCGGTACGAACTCGATCCCCTCCTTCGCCATAAACACGGCGTAGCGGACATTCTGTTCATTGAGTTCCTCGCCGCTTTCCAGGGACGCGGCAAGCTGATTTATGACCGAGGCCGCTTTATCCGCGTCCGGCCCCGTCATCTTTATGACGTTGTCACGGTTGGATATGCGCACGTCAAATTCCTTTTCTATAATTTTGATATTTTCATCAAAGCTGCCGAAAATGTTCATCACGATATCAAGGCTTTTGGCCTCATAGGTTCTTTCCATTTGTGCTTCTCCTTTTATTCTAAGGGTACAGTTTTCGCTATATCCGTCATACACTGAGCCGTCAGACGGTATTCGATATAGTCGCCCGTATCGGCCTCGGCGGCGTCCATGCTGACCAGCTCCGCGCCAGAGTCGGTGATTTCAGCCTTAAAGTCCTCAAGTATTTTTTCCTTTTCGGCCCCGAGGTCGGTTTCAACATACTCGGAGCTGACCTCATGGTACTCGTCGGCTATAAATTCCACCGGCAGCTTGCCCAGAGTATATTTCAATCTTATTTTATCATACTTTGGGTACAAAATGCTACTGTTTAATGAAAAATTTACAATAAATTTTTTAATTTTTATTGCCTTAATTTTTTTCACATTCCCCGTGCGGGTACGTTTTTCCGTTATTTTAGGAATAAGCACGGTCTTATCGCGCCAGACGCGGGCTATTACGCTGCCGCCGCCATGGCGTATCATGGGGTCGATGCGTTCGCTCTCCACAACTCCGCTTATGAGGACGCTGCCCTTTTCCACAGTCTGTCCCTCGCTTACAAGCGGCGTGCCGCCAGTGGTAGTTATCTTTTCGACAACTCCCGTTTCCGAGGCGATAACGTTGGTAGGTTCGTCGCCGTACATTTCCGGCGGCATATCCCGCGAAAATTCGCGGTACCACCCGTTGTTTTGCATTGCCGCGTCCACCTTAACCGCAAGCC
>CANQKL010000123.1 GCA_947624455.1 uncultured Clostridia bacterium | reverse complement strand
TTCAGGGCAAATCGCTGTGAATAATTATAGCACAAAAATTTTTATTTTTACAATATTTTGTCTGGAATTTTTTGTGTGAAATTCGTAGAATTTCGACAAATTTTTTTGTGCAAAATATACATGAACCAAACTGCTGGCCTTGCTGTATGCTTTTTTCACCAAAAAATATAAAAAAACCTTGATTTTTCATGGACTTTATGATATAATTTTTCATACAAAATAACAGGGGATGATACTATGCCAGATAACAGGTTCAGAAAATTGACGGCTCTGCTACTCTGCGCGGCGATGCTGCTCACGCCGTTGACCGGCCTCGCCGCCGGGGACAAAACGTCCGACACGGTTCATTTTATTGAAATACCTGGTATTACAAGGGAAGAATACCTTGCCCGTCCTGTGGAAGATACCGGCTCGGTCAGTCTACAGGCGGTGGACGACGGCAGTCTTTGGAACGCTGCCGCCCAGCTTCGCGAGGGTATGGTTGCCCACAAAAGCTCCATAGACGCGAAGATCTACGCTCCGGGCTTCCAATGGGACGTAGATCAGGTCTGGGCGTTCTGGGACGAGGTTTGGAGTCGCGCGTTTGCCAATACGGGCGTACCCAATGAGGGCGATTATCTTTATAACGGTTGGACCCGGTACAGCGGTTCAATTAGACAAGGCGGCTCTGTGATAACCCTTACATATTATGTCAACTATTTCATCACGGCTCAGCAGGAGGCCGAGTTTGACGCAGAGCTGGATCGGGTACTCTCCTCCCTCGATCTGGAGGGGAAGTCCGAGTTCCGTAAAGTTGAGACCGTATACAACTGGATCTGTGGCAATATTGAATATGATTATGAGCATTACCGTAACGCCGACCCAGATTACGGCGATTTACAGCATACGGCCTACGCCGCGCTGAAGTACCGCACCTGCGTGTGCCAAGGCTATGCGGTGCTGCTGTACCGTATGCTGACCGCGCTGGGCATCGGCTGCCGCTATATCGACGGCATTGGAGGCGAAGGAGAAGATGCCGAAGGCCACGCATGGAACATCATTCGCATTGGCAAGCTGTGGTACAACGCCGATTCGACCTGGGACAGCGATAGATCGGGATACGGATATTTCCTAGTATCCGACGATAACTTTACCGACCACAAACCAAGCCAACGGTATACTACCGACGAGTGGAACGAGATCTACTTTAAATCGCCCATAGACTATAATGCTCCCCCGGCGGAGGTGTCTGTGGATGAAGTTAAGCTTGACAGAGAAAGGATATCCATCGGCGTGGGCGAAAGTTACAAGCTTACTCCCACTGTCGTCCCTGAAAACGCCTCCAACCAAAACCTTATTTGGAACATAGCCGGTAATGCCGACAAAACCGTGGTTAAAATAGACGACGGCGTTGTCACCGGCCTTAAGCCTGGCACGGTTCCGGTTTATGCGTTATCAGTGGAAAATCCTAGCGAAATTGCCTGGTGTGATGTGACTGTGACCGGCAGCGGAACATATATTCCGCCGGAAAAGATCAAAGCGGCGACCAGGAAGCTCACTCTTGAGGAGGGTGCGGTCTCCCCTGTGGATGTGACCTTCAGGCCGGAAGACGCCACAGATAAAAGACTGCGCTGGAGCATAGACGATCAGTCGGTGGCAACCGTGGATCAGAGCGGCAACGTTACCGCCATAAGCGAGGGCATCGCCACGCTCAGCATCTGTTCCGAAGCCGACCCTTGGCAGAATAACCCTTGGCTGACAGATCGGATAACGGTAAAAGTCGTAAAGCCCGGATATGTTGAGACGACCGGCATAGACATAGACACATATGCGACCAATTACTTCGATATCTATAAGGGCGAGAGAATCGACGCAAGCTCCCGAATAAAGTTTCAACCGTCAAATGCCTCCGACAGAGAGATCGAATGGCGGTCAGGCAACGAAAAAGTCGCCACCGTGGACGAATACGGCATGGTAACGGGAGTGACCCATGGGTATGCCACTTTGAGGGCAAGCTTAAAGGATGATCCCGGAAAATTTGTCAATATAGGAGTCTGGGTCAACGGCGACGACAATGACCAGTACGACGAACCGGTTTATGAACCGGTGCATGACCCAGACGCGGAATTTGGCAATGATACCAAATACGGCAACGTTCTTGTCATCAATGCCGACTGGGTGGATAATCACGTGACCGCCAAAGTGATGGGAGTTGAAACAGGCACATATAAGTTTTACCTCGCGTCATATGACTCAGACGGACGGCTCTTAGGCGTTACTTCCCACGACCTCAACCTTGAGCAGGGAGAATATGCCGATTTTGAGGCGGACGCCATATCGGGCGCCAGCAGGGGTGAACTTTTCAGTTGGGACGGAGACGGGTATATGCCAATAACGGAAGAATTCACGTTTTTGGAGCCGTATCCTGAAAATCTCGTCTCCACGACTGTACAGGAAAGAAGATCCTTCCACGTCATGCACGGCAGCAAAGGTAAAACCGTGTACACCTTTACCCTCCGAGACAACGGTTCCAACGACAGCGGCATAATGCTGGGCAACAGCGAGGTACTCAACACCGGCTCGGACAACTATTTCCGAGACGGTTCAATAGTTATCCTTTTTGCGTACGGCGTCATCTACACCCGCAACGCGAGCTCTAAAAACAGTGTGGCCACATACGCCGTCGGCTCGGACGTGAACATACGCATCGAAGCAAATATACCCGCCAACACCTATGACCTTTGGGTAAATAATAAACTTGCCGCCGGAAACGTGAAATTCCGCACGCCAACGGACGTTATCAACGTGATGGCCATTGTGGAAAACGGTAACGGCAGGCCCTTCAATATCTTGAATTTAAAACAGTCAACTATGTGAGGACCGTAAAAAAAGCGGGGACCCCGTTTTTGCTGAAAACCTTAATTTGCAGCAAATTTAAGTGTTGTTAAACCCAACGATAAAATTAAGGCAATACCGCGCAAAGACCGCCTTTTTCTTGTAAAAAGGCGGTCTTTCTCTATTTGCTGTCACAAAAAAGCCTTGAAAACCTAAGGTTCTCAAGGCTTTTTTCTGGCTCCTCAAGTTGGACTCGAACCAACGACCCTGCGGTTAACAGCCGCATGCTCTACCGACTGAGCTATTGAGGAATATCCATGTCTGGCCTTATCTGCCGGACAAAAGATATTATAGCACAACCGCGCATAAAAATCAAGTGTTTTTTAAAAATTTTTTAAAAATTTTTCAGCCCCGTTTTGTCGCGGCAGCTTCGTAATCGAATCCCGTTTATTCTCCATTCCTTCTCACTACCACAACTATCCCCTCGCCGCCCTTTGGCTGGCACAGAAGGCCGTCGGCAAGGCAGGCTTCGGTCAAGTCCGAAAGGCCCCGAATTCCGGCGATGAGATTGGCGTAATTTCGGTATTCCGCAGTCAGATGTGCGGGTAGGCGCTTCTTCATAAAAGCCCCCAGATCATCGGCTATCTTTTCACAAATATCATCCAGACCGTCGGCAAGACTGCTGGACAGGGCATTGAAGTCGTCCATCCCACGGCTGTCCAGAACTATGACGTTCGGCTCGAGAACGCTGCCGTTCTTCCGTACATAACCGGCCTCTATGGCCTTGGCGGCGGACTCCCTTTCGCTTTCGGACAGATTAGCGGTCTCAAGACCTCCAATAGAGCGCAAAAGCATGAGCAGGGCCGGATTTTGGGAGGTATTCTCCCAACACGCAAAGGATTGTTTCAGCCGTTTTCCGTAACGGTTTTCCATATGAACATATTTGTATCCGCAGACGTCGGCGGCGTCTGTGCCGTCGTTCCCGTAAAAGTCAAATTTGGGTCTGTCCTCGGGCCGAACGGCTATGGCCACGGCGGTAAAGGGTCTGTCGGCGGGCCGAATGTCGGCGTAAAACCGCTTTTCCACCAGCCCCCGCACAATACCCTCTATTTTATACCAGCACCGGTTTATCATGCTCCATAGCAGGAACTCCGGCTCCCGCCGAGGCCCGAGGAAGGGAAGGCTTTCAATCTCCGCCCGCTTTTCCTCAATGGCGGTCCGGACACGGGCGCAGACCTCGGGCATATACCTTTCATAAATTTTGTTTGCGCTGTCGTATTCCTCATAGTCCACAAGCACAACATTGGTTATATACCTGTCCCCCTCCAGCTTCCGCAGCAGACCGTAGCTGCCGTTTTCACCCTTGCACTGTATATCAAGCTCTTCCTCGACATAGGGCATGGGTACGCAAAGCTCCTCCGACAACTCCTTGGCCGTCCTGGGCCTGTCCTTGCAGAGATACACAAGGTTTTGGGAGAAAAGCCGCTCGGCCTTATTACGGGCGTCGTTGCCCACGGGACTTCCTGTACCGAAAAACACAAGATTTACGGGTTTAAGAGTAAGATTTCGTTCGTTCATTGTTTCTATCTCCTTTTTTACAGTATTACGGGCGGAAAACAGCCGCTGCTTAACGGTGGTCTCCAAGAGTCCCAGCCGCGAGGCTATGTCCTTGACCTTCATTTCGTCAAGGTAGTACATTACCATCACGTCCCGGTAGGACTTGGAAAGGAAGGTTATCTCCTTGAAAATGCGGCGGAGCCTGTCCCGCTGGTCCTGACCCTCGATAAAATCCTCAATGTCGTCCCGCCCCTCCAAATTTTCGCTGAGTTCCACCACTTCCGCGCCCCGGCTGCTCTCGCGGCAATGATCGGCGTAGACCCGCCGGGCCACCGTCCACACAAGGGCGTGTAAGCTCTCTATTTCAGTTTGGTTTTTGACCGCCCCCAGCGCCGCCAAAATTATATCCGAACAGAGATCCTCCGCCTCGTGAGAGGTTCGGCACCGCCGATATGCGAAGCCGTATATCTTGTCCAAAAAGTTCCTGTCCTCCATGAGCTTTATCGCGTCGGCTGAATTCATCTTCCGCCCTCCCTTCTAAATATATAGTCGCAAAAAAGAGAAAAAGGTTAGAGAAAGCGTGCCAAAAAAACTAATAACTCGCTATGTAACTTGGAGGCACGGGGGCTGTCCAAAAAAATCGTGCAGAACAAACGAAAATCAGCTCTCGCAGGCGGCAGGCAAAGCCTGCCGCCGAGAAAGCCCTCCCGACGGCGTACACAGGTACGCCGAGCGGTGATTTTCGTTCGTAGT
>CANQKL010000122.1 GCA_947624455.1 uncultured Clostridia bacterium | reverse complement strand
GCTTGCGACGACGCAGCTCTGGGCCATTTTTTTACAGTTCCTTAAATCAATCCTCATATATATCCGCAACTATTGCGCCGCTGTCAAAGCTGACCTTACCTTCATTGGCCGTCAGCACATTACTAAGCCAGATAGAACGGTACATATCTATATCCGCTTTGTTGAGCGGATATTTAAAGCCTTGAAGGGTAAGCCCCTTCACCGGCTCAAGAGGGATGAATGAAACGTTCATGCCCGGGCAGCCGCTGACTGTGCTATGATTATCTAAAGGGAACATATAATTGTGTCCGTCAGCTATAACGGCCTTTTTCCCCATACGCCGCAACTGTTCCAGCAAACCGACGTTGGATATAGTGTGATCGAGCCTTGTCCCGGTGCAGCCAAGCATCAGTATCTCGTCATAGCCTCGGTTCAAGGCCTCATGCGCGGCGACATGGGTATCGCTGAAATCTTTTTCCGGCTGTAATTTTATTATTTCCGCGTCTGTGGGCAGCCCGCCATGGTAAGAGTCGAAATCTCCCACGATCAGGTCGGGCTTTACGTTCATTTTTTCACAATGGACAAGCCCCCCGTCGGCGCAGATGACAAAATCGCCGTCCTGAAGGAGGCCCTTTGTATACCCGTAATCCGAAACGGTTCCCGCGCTAATTACTACCGCCCGCATCATTCCAGCCCCTTAAACTGACGAACAGCCTTCGCCGGGTCATCCGCGCGAAAAACGGCGCTGCCAGCGACTATCACATTTGCTCCGGCGTCGGTGATCTCCTTAAGATTGGCAAGAGTTATGCCGCCGTCCACCTGAATGTCCGCATCCCTGCCAGAAAGCAAGGCCCTTGTATCGCGAACCTTGCGCGTCATGGCCGGGATAAATTTTTGCCCGCCAAAGCCGGGGTTAACGGTCATTACCAGTATCATATCCACATCGTCAAGCACATAATTTAGGCAGCTTATATCCGTGGCGGGATTAAGAGCTACGCCAGCCTTGAGTCCCAAAGACCGTATATAGCTAAGAGTGCGCTGAAGATGCGCCGCCGCCTCGGCATGAACGGTTATTATATCCGCTCCCGCCCTGGCAAAATCGTCTATGTACCTGTCCGGGTCGCTTATCATGAGATGGCAGTCAAATACCAAGCCCGAGCTTTTGCGCAGGCAGGATACCACCGGCGGCCCAATAGTGATATTGGGAACGAAATGTCCGTCCATAACGTCAATGTGGAGGTAGTCAGCCCCGGCGTTTTCCACCATACTGATATTTTCACGCAAAGCGCCATAATCCGACGCCAGAATCGACGGCGAAAGCTTTATGCTCATTTGTTTTCCTCCCATTCCTTAATATCCTTAAGCGTCTCGTACATCTGCCGGTAGCTTTCATAGCGGCTTTGGGCAATATCGCCGGTTTTTACGGCGCTGATAACCGCGCAGTCCGGTTCGGCAGTGTGAGTGCAGCCCCTGAAACGGCACTGTCCCTCAAGCTTTTCCATTTCCGGGAAATACAGCCTCAGCTCCTGGGCCTTTATCCCCTCGACCTCGAGTCTCGAAAACCCAGGCGTGTCAAGGACAAAACCTCCTCTGGCGGGGATAAGCTCTACGTGGCGGGTCGTGTGCCGTCCGCGCTCGATGCGGCTGACATCCCCCACTTGAAGCTCTCTGCCTGTGATAAGGCTAAGCAGACTTGATTTTCCAACGCCGCTGAGTCCCGCGAAGGCCACGGTTCGTCCGCGGATAAGGCCGCATATCTGATCAACGCCCGCCTGGGTTTTGGCGCAGGCGGTCAGCGTTTTATAACCGGCCCGGCTATAAATTTCGGCAAGTTCATGAGCTTGAGCGTCGGAGACAAGGTCGGTCTTATTTACGCAGACCACTCCCTCTATCCCCTTGCTGGCGGCTATGGCAAGGAGCTTATCCAGCAGCCCAAGATCGGGCTGTGGCGAAGCGGCGGCACAGACCACCAACAATGCGTCGATATTGGCCACGCTGGGGCGGATGAGGAAGTTTTTCCTTGGCTGTATTTTTTCAATGCTGCCCGTGCCGTCCTTGCCCATCGCCAGACTTACCCTGTCGCCCACCATAGGCGTCTGCTCGGCCCGGCGCAGCTTGCCCCGGGCATGACATTCCACAAGGCCGTCGGAGACGCTCACATAATAGCTACCGCCCACGCCCTTGATAATAGTTCCCTCAATGCCGCTCAATCAAACGCAACCTCTCTTGTTGTGATATATTCATTGTCATAGTAAATATCAACCTTTATAGTTCCACGGCTCTTGAGGCTTATGTCCGCCGTGCCGTTGGCTGTATTGTGTTCCTTTTCATATATTACCTTTCCGTCGCACATGAGCTTGATGGTGACCTTGGTTCGGTCGGTTGGCAGTATCAGCGACAAATATTTTGTTTTCATTTCCGGAACAGTGTTGGGGGAAACAGAGTTATTATCAATCTGTTCATCCTCCGGGTCCTCCGCAGGCGGCTCCTCGTTGTTATCCGAAGGTTCCTCCTCGCCCGAAGCGTTAGTGTCGGGGCCGGTGCTTACAAAAATGTCGATTTTACTGCCGCTGGGTATTTTTGTATAGGCTGTATAGCTTTGATCATAGACCAGGCCGCTGACAGCGTCGTTATGTCTGCGCACTACCTCGCCCACCTCAAAACCGCTGCGTTCTATAAGGGCCCTGGCGTTGGCCTCGCTCTCGCCGATAAGGTTGGGAACCGTGGAGTTTTCGCTGCCCTTTGAGACATACAGCACGATGGTGGAGCCAATATTCATTACAGTGCCGGATTTGGGATCCTGACGAATGATTATTCCAGAGGGGAAAGTGTCGCTGCTCTCCTCCTCCTTTACAACCTTAAGGCCCTTATCCGTCAGCTCCTTTTCGATTTTTGTAAAGGTTTCGTTGGTATAGTCCAGTATAGAAACGCTGCCGGGGCCATTGCTGACAATGACCTTTATTTCGCTGGCGGCTTTTACCATAGTCTCCGGCTCGGGATCCTGATAAAGTATGGTGTCTTTTACGGATTCGTCATTCTGATACCCCTCGATAGTAAGTCCAAAGCCAGCGGCCGCCATTGAGGACAGCTTGTTCTCCGCCTCGGCCAAGGACAGGCCCACAAGGTTGGGAACAGGTATATCCGGTTCCGGCTCCCTCGTGTAAAAATACGCAAAGGCGGCGACGAATATTATGATAAGGACTGCGAGCGATATTATCGCCGTGATAAGCGGAGCATTGCTCCTGCTTTTTCTCTTTTTCTTCCGCTGCTCCGGCCTGTGTTCCTGTTTGATATCGGCACGTTCCTCCGCCGCTTCTTCCCCGGTTCGGCGAGGAGATTCCTCCACGCGGCGTTTTACTTCATTGGTATCAATGATCCTCGTCTCGCCATTGCCGGAGGGCTGGACGTCGCCGATCTGCGCGTCGGGATTTATATAGAGCTGTTTTAGGTCGGACAGAACCTCCTCCGCGCTGTTGTACCGAAGGCGTACCTCCTTGCTCATGGCTTTAAGTATTATCTTCTCGATGCCCTTTGGTATGGAGGAATTTAGCCGCCTGGGCGGAACAGGCTCCTCCTGTATATGCTTCATTGCAACGGCAACCGGCGTCTCGGCGTCAAAGGGGAGCTGCCCGGTGAACAACTCGTACATGACCACGCCCAAGGAGTAAATATCGCTGCGTTGGTCGGTGTAGCCGCCCCTAGCCTGCTCGGGAGAGAGGTAGTGCGCGCTGCCAATGGCGGTGCTGTTCATTTTCGTGGTGTTATTGTTGGCCGCTCTGGCTATGCCAAAGTCCGTCACCTTCAATATTCCTTCGGGAGTGACGATAATATTTTGCGGCTTAATATCACGGTGGATTATATGCTTCTGATGGGCGTGTTCAAGGGCCCGGCATATCTGCATAGAATAGTCGGTCGCCTCCTTCCAATAGAGGGGGCCGTTTTTGCTTTTGATGTAGTCCTTCAAGGTCTTGCCGTTGAGAAATTCCATCACAATGTACTGTATGCCGTCCTCGTCGCCCACGTCATATATCTGAACTATATTCTGATGTGACAAGCTGGCTGCCGCCTGCGACTCGATATTGAAGCGGCGGATAAACTCCTCGTCCTCCTTGTACTCGCTGTGAAGAACCTTTATTGCGACAAAGCGGTTGAGCATACGGTCTTTAGCCTTGTACACATTGGCCATGCCGCCGCTGCCCACTTTTTCAATAATTTCGTATCTGTTTCCAAGGACTCTGCCAATCATCGTCATCACCTACCTTCTTATCAAAATAACCGTAATATTGTCCTGGCCTCCGTTATCGTTAGCCATGTCGATCAACCTGTGAGCCTTTTCCTCAAGGCTCGTTTTTTCGCTGAGGATGTAGGCAATATCTATCTCCGCGACCATGTTGGTGAGTCCGTCGCTGCACATGAGAATTATGTCGCCGGGCTTAAAGGCCACCAGGTACGTATCAGTTTGTATAGCGGCCTCTGTGCCAAGGGCCCGGGTAATATAATTACGCTTCTCGTATGTATACGATTCCTCCCGGGTAAGACTTCCCCTGTCTATCATTTCCTCCACGAGGGAGTGATCCTTTGTGACCTGGTAAAGGCCCTTTTCAGCAAATATATAGACCCTGCTGTCCCCCACGTGTCCGATATGCGCCCCGCCGGGGGTGATAACGCAGACGTCGCAGGTGGTACCCATGCCGCTGTACTGGTCTTTTTCCATGGACATGGCAAACACATGGTTGTTGGCGTGGCTGACAGCGGACGAAACCTTGACAAACACGCTGCCGTCGTCCTCGGCCATGAGTTCCTCAAGCGTCCGGACAATATCGGCGCTGGCTTCGGCGCTGGCAATTTCACCGGCCCGATGGCCGCCCATGCCGTCGCATAGCACGAAAATAGGATAACGACCGTTTTCAGAAACGGCATAGCAGTCCTGATTTTGCTCCCGGAGCCTGCCCACGTCAGACAGTTCAAAATGTTCCACAATTCTCCCTCCTCTTAACCTAAAGTTCACTGTTCCTCAGCTGGCCGCATGACGCGCTTATGTCCGCTCCCAGCTCCCGGCGCAGCGTTGCGTTTATCCCGTTTTTATTCAAGTATTCCATAAACGCGGCCACGCTCCTTTTGTCGCTTCTCACATAATCCCGTTCCCGAACCGGATTGACC
>CANQKL010000121.1 GCA_947624455.1 uncultured Clostridia bacterium | reverse complement strand
CCAGCAGCAGCCCCGCCAGCTTAAAGGTCAGGACGCCACGTTCGTCCGCCGGACGGCCGGTAAGCTTTGATCTGAGGGGAGCCGCGCCGAAGCAGACCGTACCGCCTAAGACCATAACGCACAGCCCCAATATCGAGAAAAAGTTGACGTTCGGACCGGTGAATATACGGCTTAATATGGCGACCACCCCCTTTAAAATAATAAAGTTTACACTCGCTATCACCAAATTATATCATATAATGCTGCGTTTTGCAAGTGGCAATTCAGAAAAAAATTATAGTTTTCACACATATTTGCCTTGCAAATTGTTCAAAAATGGTGTATAATTATTTTGTGTCATGTGCGCGTACGCGCCTATGCTTAAAAGAGAGAACACAAAAAGGAGACGAAAAAATGAAAAAGCTGATTTGCGTTATACTTGCGATCATAATGACGGCGGGACTGCTGCCTATGGCCGCGTTTGCCGCCTCCCCCATCAGGGTGGTGGTCGATGGCAGCGACCTAAGTCCGCTTGGGGCCTTTGAGGGCTGGGGTACCTCTCTTTGCTGGTGGGCGGAAACCCTGGGCGACCTGCCCGAGGCGGAGCGTCTCACCCTTTCCAAGGCCATGTTTGATCTAAACGAGGGCCTTGGGCTGAATATCGTCCGCTATAATGTGGGCGCGGGCGACACTCCCAGTCACTCGCACCAGACCAATAATCCTAACGATTTGCGGGGCCTGCCTGTTTGGGTGGACGAAAACGGAGTCTTTAACCCCAATGCCGACCCAAAGCAGATAGCGTTTCTCAAAGACGCCATAAGCATGGGCGCGGACAACGTTGAGCTTTTTGCCAATTCGCCCCCTTACTATCTCACCGTCAGCGGCTGCTCCAGCGGCGGGCGGGACAGCAATGTAAACAACATAGAGCCTGAAAATTTCGGCAAATTTGCCGATTATCTCGCTACGGTAGCCGAATACATACAGAATACTCTGGGAATAAAGATCAACACTGTGGAGCCGTTTAACGAGCCTGTCACCAATTTCTGGGGCTATGAGGGGACTCAGGAGGGCTGCCATATTGACGCCAAGGATCACAGCGCACTCATACTGGCGGTACATGACGCCCTTCAGGCCAAGGGCCTGACAAATGTGGCTGTGGCGGCGGCTGACGAAAACAATTCCGACCATATGGCGAGCTACCTCTCCCAGTATTCAGCCGAGGCTCTGGCTGTAATACCGCGGCTCAACGTCCATTCCTACGGCGGCGGCGGTACGGCTATACGCGAAAAGGCTCAGGAGCTGGGCAAAAAGCTGTATCAGTCCGAGGACGACTGGGCCGCTTCCATAGGTTATGACGCGGGGGAGATGGGTCCGGCCCTCTGGCTCAGCCAGAAGATCACCGACGATATGCGTTCCATGCGGCCCAACGCCTGGATATATTGGCAGGTTGCGGGTACGGGGGCGGATAATGACAGCGGTTACTGGAATGCCTGCTCCTACGACAGAGAGAATCACAAGCTTGAGCTTTTCAAAAAATATTATGCCTTTGCGCATTATACCAAATTTATACGCCCCGGCGACCAGTTCATAATGGCCGACAGGAGCAACGTCACCGCCGCCCGAAATTTTGACACCGGCAAGACGGTCATTGTTGTAACCAACGCGGGTCTTCGCAGTGAGAAATACGATTTTGACCTGTCGGCGCTTCATAACCTTGGTACAAAACTCACAGTTTACCGCACTGATGCCGGTCTCGATCTCCAGCCCATATACGGCAGCGCAAGTCTTGAGGGTAAGGTACTCCATGCCGACGTTCCCGTGAACACCATAACCACTTATGTCATTGAAAACGAGGCCTCTGCCGCCGTTACCAGCGCCGGCCTCACCCTTGACACCCAGTTTACCAGTTGCCTTGCAGGCGATAAAATCCTTCTCACGGCAAATGTTCCCGGCGGCGAACAGGTCGTTTTCAGCGCACAGGGCGGCAGCGTCGGTCAAAACGGCGTCTTCACGGCGACGGAACCGGGACGGGCCGCCGTCACGGCGACCATTGTAGGAACAGATATGTCCGCCTCAAAAACCATAGACGTAATACAGAGCGGGGATATCATTCGCATAGTAAGCGCCTACAACAGCCTTGCGGTCAAGGAAAGGGGCGACGGCTATGTTCAAGCCGGAGACGACGACAGCGCATACCAGTATTGGCGAATTGAATTTGATGGCGGTTTGAACAAAAGCTATACATTTACCAACCTTCGCAGCGGAAGAAAACTCTCCGACGGAGGCAGCGAACTTTGGAAAGCGGTGCCCCAGGATAACGGGGGCTACGCTCTTGTGAACGTCGGCACCGGCAAGGCCCTTGACGTGTACGGCAATTCGCGGGATGAAGGTACCACCGTAGGGACTTATGAATTGAGCGGCGACCCCAACCAGTGCTGGAACTTCAATTTGGGCCATATAAGTCCCACTGTTGACAGCCTTAGCCCCGCCGCCGTCAGCCAGAGGCTCGTGCCTGTCAGCATCGACGGCACCGCGCCCTATGGCGGCAATGAGGACGTGGGCTTTGCCAAGGCCTTTGACGGGGATACAAGCACTCACCATGACGCCTGGGACGGCAGCAATTCTTACCTTGTGGCCAATATGCCCCAGACCATGCCCGTCACACTGATACGGTATTACCCCAGGGACGGCTTTGATTGGCGTATGTACGGCGGCAAGTTCTATGGCGTCAAGGACGGAAAGGAAACCCTGCTCTACACCGTTCCCGACAAGCTTAAACGGGAGTGGAACGAGGCCTATATCCAAAATGACGTGATTTATGACAGTATAATCTACCGCACTCCCGAATGGGGCCTGTGCAATGTGGCGGAGCTGGAGTATTACAATGTACCCTTCACAGCCAGTCTGAGCTATGACGGCGGCCTGCGGGCCGATATAGCCAGCTACAGCGGCGCGGCAAAGCTCCGGCTCACGGTTCGCTATTATTACGGCGGGGCCTTAGCTCTTGTCGAAGCGGAGGACATTGGGCTGGATAAGTATGAGAAACGCAGCTATTACAAGGCCCTGGACGATAAATATGACTGCGCCGAGGTCAGCCTGACGTATGACGGCGACGTTGTGGCCAGCGGATATGTGTATCTGAACAGCGTCAACTGAGGCCGATAAATCCGTTTCACGCCTGTCGGGCAACGCAAAGACGATGGCTTGCTTTTGGATCAGAGAATAATAATGAAATAATATCCGGCGGGGAACAGGCTCCGCCGGATATTTTAAGTCAAAAAACGTTTAAACGAAAAGTGATATTTTATAAAAGATATTGACTTATTTTGCATAAAAATGTATAATATAGTTATTAGTAGTTATTAGGAGGATTTATAAATTGCAACAGGGGGAATAGACATGGAGGAACTGTATAAGGTTACAAGGGTGTCCGCAAAGGAATTGGCGGACTTCATGGGCATATCCACCCGCACCCTTACCAGAATGGACGAAAACGGGACTTTGCCGGCCTATCGCAGCGCGGGCGGCAACAGGATATACACCACGGAACACATAAGGATGGCTCTGGAAATAATGGCGAGTTCACGGGCGCGAGAGGTGGAGGTGCGTTTTTTGAAAAAGGGGTCGTCCCTGCTCCGGGGAAGGGTCGAGGTACCCCGCCGCTGGCTGGAAAAAATAGGTGTCACTCAGGACAACCCTAAGGCGAAAGTCTGCTTTGACGGCGAAAAAATTATTATTTCCCGGGCGGCTTCGGGCGGAGGAGCCAAAGGGCAAAAGGTTGAAAACGATAGTTGACATATGACTGTTTTTGTGTTATAATCGTATAAAGTACTATGGAAGGGTCTGTTCCCATGTATTATATTATTTTGGATATGGAGTGGAATCAGTCCTATCCCAAGACAGACGCGGAGGGCAAGAAAAAGTCTCCGCCCACAAATGAAATAATAGAGGTAGGCGCTGTAAAGCTCAACGAAAAGCTAGAGTTTGTGGATGCCTTTAAGTCATTAGTACGTCCGTGCTACATAAAGAAGCTGAATTCCCACGTTAAAAAGCTGACCGGCATAACGCCTGAAATGCTCCGCAATGGGGACTGGTTCCCCGAGGTGGTGGTGGACTTCCGCGACTGGTGCGGCGAGGACAGGGTTATCCTTACCTGGGGTTACGATGATATACCGATGCTGGAGTCTTGCCTGAAAATGTACGGGCTTAAATCTGACTGGATAGGTCAGTGGTATAATCTCCAGGTGATCTACAATGCCCAGACAGACGGAGGTAAAAATCAGCCCTCTCTCAAGACGGCCATGGAGCATTTCGGCTGTGCTATCGACGAGAGTCACCCTCAGCACGACGCCCTAAACGACGCGGGTTATACCGCGATGGTCTGCCGCTGCCTCGATATGGAAAAGGGAATAAGGGAATATACGAGAAGCACTCGGAAAATGTCGCCGTCAACGGTGGCCTTTGGCAATCTCAAGGAGGTGTCGCGGCGGCAGTTCCGTTGCGTGGTCATTGGGGGACGCAGCCAAAGCCCCGAGGCCTTTAGTTCAAACCCCTGTCCCCGGTGCGGAGCGCCCATGGTTCGCAGCAAGTGGGTCCGTCAGGGCCGCAATAAAATGATATCAATAGGGGAATGCCGGGATCATGGCAGATTTTTCATGCAGAACCGCATACTCAAGACTAAACCGGAAAAGACCGTGAAAAAGACGGTCTATGAAAGTACTCCCGAGGCGGAGGAGTTTTACGCCGAACGGGCCGCCGCCATGGCCAAGAGCAAGGCTGAACCTGTGGAGGCCGCCGAATAAAGCGTTTTCGAGCCGAACGGTTCCCATTGGGAACCGTTTTTCACGATTTTGATACTTTTTACAGGAGAAAATAGGGAAATTTAAGCAGATTTAATATTGACAAATCCTTGGTCAAAATGATATTATGTATTGCAGTGATTGCCGACCTTGGACGGTTGGTGTCAGCGCAGGGGTGCGAACCCCGGAAAGGACTGCTTAAGATGAAAGTAGCGATAATAGGTTACGGCGTCGTGGGCAGCGGCGTTTATGATATATTGAAAGGGAACCGCCAGGGCATAGAAAAGCGCTGCGGCGAAAGTGTTGACGTGAAATACGTTCTGGACATCAGGGATTTCCCTGACCATCCGCAGCGGGAGATCTTTGTCAAGGATTTTGCCGCCGTGCTGTCCGAC
>CANQKL010000120.1 GCA_947624455.1 uncultured Clostridia bacterium | reverse complement strand
TTCTCGGCGGCAGGCTTCGCCTGCCGCCTGCGAGAGCTGATTTTCGTTTGTTCTGCACGATTTTTTTGGACAGCCCCTGTGCCTCCAAGTTACATACTGAGTTTTTTACAGCCCCAGAACAGGAACGCCCCGAGCGGGAAAACGCTGCAAAATCATGTTCCTTTTATTATTACCGACGAAATAGGCACATCGCCGGTACGATTATAAAAGCGGGTCAGCAGCACGGTATATTTGTCCGAATCAAGACGGGACAGATATTCCAGCAGGGCGTCCCGCTCCTCGTAGCCGCTTTGACCGCCATAATATATGGAAAGGGAGATTTTCCCTCCGTCTCGAAGCAGCTCAAGCCCCGCCTCTATGGCGGCGACAGTGCTGTCGGCGTGGGTGAAGATCGAATGGTCGCCGCCGGGGAGCCAGCCCAGGTTGAAAACGATGAGGTCCGCCGTCCCGGGCTGGGCGTATTTTCCCATATTTGCGTGGCTGTCGAGGATTACTTCGCAATTTTTTAGCCCCAGCTCCGCCAGCCGCCTGCGGGTATTATCTATGGCCTGAGACTGGATGTCAAAAGCGAGGACTTTGCCGTTAGGCCCGACAAGTTTACATAATTTTGCCGTGTCGTGACCGTTCCCAGCGGTAGCGTCGATACACAGGCCGCCGGGAACCGCCGACTCGTGGAACAGCTTTTCGTTGAGCGAAAGGGTGTTCATTTACTTTCCGGCCTTTTCGAGCCGGTTGATGGCGCTGATAAGGGCGTAAACGGAAGAAGTCATTATGTCGGTGTTCCGACCGGCGCCCCAGGAGGAGGTTTTTCCGTCGCTTATCTCAATGTAGGAAATAGCCCGGCTTTTGCTGCCCTTTTCAAGAGCGTGTTCCTTGTATGTGACAACGGAAAAGCCAGGATGATAGCGGTCGCAAAGGGCGTTGCACACCGCGTCCAGGCGGCCGTTGCCGTGACCGGCCAGAACCAGAGTCTCGCCGTTCATCTCGATGGTGACCTCGGCCTCGATGCCGTTGCGCTGAACATAGTGGCACTCCAGCAGCTTCATTGGCTCGGAAACGTTGATGAAATCCTTGAGGAATATATCCAATACCTCGTCGGGAGAAAGCTCCTTGTGCAAATGGTCGGACACGGACTTGACAGCATAACCGAAAACCTCCCGCATCTTGGGTGGCAGGTCATAGCCAAACTGCTTTTCCATAAGATAGCCGATGCCGCCTTTGCCGCTCTGGCTGTTGATGCGGATAACGTCGCTCTCGTACTCCCGGCCTACGTCCTTGGGGTCGATGGGCAGGTAGGGTACCGACCAGGTGTCGAGGTGTTTTTCCTCCCGCCAGTTCATGCCCTTTGCGATAGCGTCCTGATGAGAACCGCTGAAGGCCGCGAACACCAGCCGTCCGGCGTAGGGACAGCGGTCGCCTACGGTCATGCCGGTCAGACGCTCGTAAGCGGCCACAATGAAGGGCAGGTTTTCCAGATTAAGCTTGGGATCCACGCCGTGGCTGAACATATTCAGGGCCAGGGTCACCATGTCCACGTTGCCGGTGCGCTCGCCGTTGCCGAAAAGAGTACCCTCGATGCGGTCGCCGCCCGCCAGCAGCCCCAGCTCGCTGTCGGCCACTCCGCAGCCTCGGTCGTTGTGGGGGTGCAGCGACAGTACTATGCTGTCCCGGCGGTTCATATGGTCGCTCATGTACTCTATCTGGCTGGCGTAAACATGGGGGAGAGACATTTCCACAGTTACGGGCAGGTTGATGATGACTTTGTGGTCGGGGGTGGGCTGCCAAACGTCAATGACGGCGTTGCAGACCTCCAGGGCATACTCGGGTTCGGTGCCGGTAAAGCTTTCGGGCGAGTATTCAAAGTAAAAATTGCCCTCCATTTCAGACGCGATCTCCTTGAGCAGTTTCGCGCCGGAAACGGCGATCTCGGTTATCTCGTCCTTGCCGCGCTTGAATACCTGCTCCCGCTGGGCCACGCTTGTGGAATTGTAGAGGTGGACGATGACGGGAGTCTTGCAGCCCTTCAGCGAGTCGAAGGTCTTTCTGATTATATGCTCCCGGGACTGGGTAAGCACCTGGATGGTGACGTCCTCGGGGATGAGATCCTTTTCTATAAGGGTGCGCACGAATTCAAACTCAGTCTCGCTGGCGGCGGGGAAGCCCACCTCGATCTCCTTGAAGCCTACCTCCACAAGCAGCTGGAAGAACTCCAGCTTTTCCTCAAGGCTCATAGGCACCACCAGGGCCTGGTTGCCGTCGCGCAGATCCACGCTGCACCAAATGGGCGCGTGATCGACGTATTCTTTTTTAGCCCATTTTAATTCATTGACAGGAGGCATAAAGTAGCCCCTTTGATACTTCTGGTAATTTTTCATAACCATTGCTCCTTTCAATTATTTTTATTTTGTTTCACAAATAAAGGCTCCGCCTCCACATAGAGACGAAGCCGGACTGCTCCGCGGTACCACTCTATTTCGCCATACGGCGCGCTTTACGGATACATACATATCCTGCCGCTGTAACGGTCGGCCTCCGTCTTAACCTATGACCCAGTCTGACTGGGGTTCAGCAAGCGACTCCAAGGCGAGTTCGGACCTGTTCCGCCGCCGACTCACACCATCCGTCGGCTCTCTGAAGGTTTCGTAGGTCTTACTACTCCTTTTCACAGTCTTTGATTTATTTGTGATATTATTAAACCATTGGCAAAAATACTTGCCCGCGAGGATGTCCTGACGAAGCCGCCTATAAAGCGAGCGTCCTCAAAACGCCCCGCGCACAACGCCAAACCTTTGAAAAAGGCTTAACTTGCTATTATTATATCACGGAAACAAAAAAATGCAAGTGTTTTTTGAAAAAAATTTAAAAAAATTTTCTCTGTTAACAAGAATTTAACATTCCCGCCACTTGCAATTCGCGCTGCGTGATGATATAATTATGTTAAATTGATTGTTTAGAACTTGACAAATTGCTCTAAAAGGAGAGATTTTATGAAAAAGCTTATTGCCGCTTTGCTGGCGCTTGCAATGGCCGTTACGTTCGTGCCGACCGTCGCTCTCGCGGCTAACAAAACCGTGGCCTCTGTAGATCGGCCCGGCCCATTCTTTGTCAGGCCCGGCGTAAAGCCCATAATGCCTGAAACAGTGGAGGTTACGTTGAGCGACAGAAGCAAGGCCAACCTGTCCGTGGACTGGGATGAAATACCGGAAACGCTTTACGGCGGCTCGTATGAGCATTTCACAGTTAACGGTTCACTGACTGGCTATACTATGCAGTATAGTGGCAGTAAAGCCACTGTTTATGTGGATGTATATGTTGTGACGGATGAAAAAATGAACGCGGATCTTGTGCTTTACTATTCCTTCGACAACGACTGGGCGGAGCCGACGTCCATTTACGACGACAGCGGTAACGGCTACAACGGCGAAATACTCAACAATTCCCAAAGAATAGGCGGCTGGCAGAGTAAGACCGTTGAAAAGAAGATAACAGTCGAGGACGGGGCAGCGGTGTTCCCCGGAGCGGAAAATGCCTCCAATGGGAACAGGACGACCTTTGTCAACGGCGCGGCTATAAGGATACCCGAGGCGGTCAAGTCCCGGCTGCCCGAGGACTACACTGTGTCCATGTGGGTCAAGACGGACAGCTCCTATGAGTTTTATAACAAAATGCAGCGCTTCTTTGACTTCGGCACAGGAACGACGGACAGCATTTTCCTCAGATATATAATGACTGAAGACGGCGGTCAGCTCCGTTTTCAGGATCGCAGCTTGGGCAGCAACCAAAATGACATCAACAGCTACATAGCCAGCACAGAGCAGGGCGTAAATCTCAATGACAAGTGGGCGCTTTTGACCGTCGCCTTCGACAAGAGCGAAAATGCCACTACCGTCTATGTCAACGGCGAAAAGGCCGCCAGCAACACGGGTAAGTTTAAACGCGGTATCGGCGACATCGGCACGTTGACGGACAGCGCCTTTGGGATGTTCCTTGGCAGGACCATGTGGTATCAGGACAACGGTGAAAAGCCGAACAACCCTGAGTACAAGGGCCTGATGGACGATGTGCGCATTTACAACCGGGCCTTGGAGGAAAATGACGTTTTGTGCCTCTATTCTCTTACAAATCCTGAGACCGATAAGACGGTGGCGGAGATAGAGCCTTTGGAGGATGTCTATACTCTCCGGAACAAACAGCCCTCTCTGCCCCGGCGGGCGAAGGTGACGTATACCGACGCCACCAGCGGATATGTGGATATAAACTGGGAGACGGTAAAGGAAGGTCTTGACAAGGTCGGCGATCTGACGGCCCGTGGCAAACTTGCCGACTCCTCGGCTATGGCTGTTACAGTGACCGTTCACGTTGTGACCGATCCCAAGCTTACGGTCGGGAGCGGCATGGCGGCGAACTACACCTTTGAAAATGACGGGGAAAAGCCCTCGGTGATAAAGGATATGAGCGGCAACGGCAACGACGCCACGGTGCGCAACACTCATTTTGAGGATAGGATCATACGGGCGGACCGTGAGCTTACCGTAGAGGATGGAGCCGCCGTGTTCCCTGGCAGCGGTCAGGTAGAGTATTTCTGGGGCGATCCCATCATGATTAACGGCGCGGCCCTTCAGCTTCCTAACGACTTCAACCGCGGGATATACAGCTACACCGTATCCATGTGGGTTAAGGCTGACAGCGATTACATTTACGGCGATAAGTACCAACGGCTCTTTGACTTCGGCAACGTCAGCGGCGACCTGGACGACAGCATATACGCCGCCTACTATGTCAACAGCCGTAAATTCAGCTTCTGGGACTACAGGGACTATTACCGTAAGGGCTGCGACATAGATCAGTTGGATGAGGATTATTCCCTCACTGACAAGTGGGGAATGGTAACCGTCACTTATAACAGCGACGCCAAGCAGGCCGTTGTCTATATAAACGGCGCGGAAAAGGGGAGAGTTTACGATATGCCCCGGGGCTTGAGCGACCTCGGCAGCCTGAACGACGGCTCCAACGGCCTCTATATCGGCCGCAATGTCTGGTCCTCGGCTGTTCTTGAGGACAATCCTGACTTCAAGGGAAGAATGGATAACATCCGCATCTATGACCGTCCCCTTGAAAGCAGCGAGGTACAGGCCCTTTACGAGGTGTCTAATCCTCAGCGAAAAATACCTGTCACAAAGAAAATAGTATTCAAGTCGGCTGACGGAACGGTGGTCAACACCGTAACGGAGGAGGATGAGGCGGCGGAATTCGGCCGTTACAGCGTG
>CANQKL010000119.1 GCA_947624455.1 uncultured Clostridia bacterium | reverse complement strand
CGGCGGCGGCTGTGACCGCCACCACTATTTCCGGCAGACTGGTGCCGACAGCCACCACCGTAGCCCCAACCGCGGCCCGTGGCAGGCGCAGTTTTTTGGCCAGGCTCACCCCGTAGCCCACAAAGGAGTCTCCGCCCAGCGTGACCATTACCAGTCCCAATAAGAACAGTATGATTTCTTCGGCCATAGTCATTCCCCCTCCCTTTAGCATATTAGGGAGGGCGCGGAAAAATTCCCCCGAGGAAGCTCTTTTGCTGTTTTTGGAATATAGACCGGCCTTGCGCCCGTGCGCGGGGACGGGAGCTCGCGCCGACGCGGGTTTGCGCGCATTTTTTACAGCCCCCGCTATTTCTTTACCGAATGTTCCCAGACCTGGGTCTTGCGCCAAAGGGTGGGGGACATACCGTAACGGGCCTTAAATGCCTTGGAAAAATCCAACTGATCCTCGTAACCCGCGCTGCGGGCCACCTCCTTGACGGAAAGGGAGGGGTTCTGCATCAGAAACTGGGCCGCCGCCTCCAGCTTGGCGTTGATGATGTAACGCTGGGTGCTGACGCCCTTGCTCCGAAGGAACAGCCGCCCCAGATAGCTGCGATCCACGCCCACGTACTCCGCCACCTCGCTGACGAGGATTCGCCGGTGGATGTGGGACTGAATATAGGCCGCCGCCCGGCGGAGGTGGTAGTCCGACTCCGCCCGCCGCCCCGGCTGGCTCCGCCCGGCGGTGATAGCCGCAGCCACGTTCCAGGCCGCCGCCATTACCGCTTCGCTGGAGGCTCCCCCGCCCAAGGCCAGCAGGGCGGCCATGGCCCCGCGCAGAGGTTTCCCCTGGCCGTCCCGGAGAATGGGAGCTTCCGCGGTGAACCCCGCCCGGGCTAAAAATGTTTCGCAGTTCTCGCCCCCGAACTCTATCCACTGGTAGAACCAGGGATCCTCCTCGTCCGCCCGGTAACGGGTGAGCTGGCCCGGCTTGATGAGAAAAGCCATCCCCCGCCGCAGCTCAAAATCCCGGCCCCCGACGCTGTAAGTCCCCCGCCCCGAAACTACATAGTGTATAAGGTAGTTGTTGCGGGCGCAGGGGCCGAACTGATAGCCCGGGGCGCACTGATCCTGGCCGAACTGGAGTACGAAAAGGTCCCGGCTCACATAGTCCGCGCTGACAAGGTAATTTTCCACATTTTTCCTCCTTTCACCGTATATCCCGCCTCCGCATATTATATGTGGAGGTGATTTATTTGAAAAGCTGCAATAACTGCCCCGCCGGGCAGACCCCGTACACCATTCGCCGGGGCGACACCCTTTGGGCGCTGTCTAAAACCTACGCTACCACCGTCCGGGACATCCTTAACGTCAATCCCGGCCTTGACCCGGAAAATCTGGAGATAGGCCGACAGATCTGCCTGCCCTTTGTGCCGGTCAATTACCCCAACTGCCCCACCGGCAACTATTACGTGGTGGGCCGGGGCGTGAGCTTTGCCGCCATCGCCGAATATTTCGGGGTGAGCGAGGACTTCCTGTACAAAAACAACATGGGCATCGACCCCGACAAGCTCTTCGAGGGCCAAGTGCTGTGCATCCCCGTCGCGCCCTCGCCGGTGGAGCTGATAGTGGGCAAGGATAAGCTCACCGTCCGCCACAAAAACGGGGGCGAGACTACCTGCCCCATAATCTCCGGCAGCTTCACAGGAGAAGCCCGGGTCATCAACAAGCAGTTAGATATTGGCGTCAGCGGGGCGAGAATTCTGGATCTCTCCAACGGCGGCGCCATATCCGGCGAGAGCAGCCGCTACGGCGGCGTGGTGATACCCAACGGGGAAATGGACGTTCTGTTCAATCTGACTCCCGTGGGAGCCTGCGTCAGCGGAGTACAGTGATTTTTCCGTCCCTAAGACCGTGGATCTCGGCTCCGGCGGCCGCCGCCCGGGCTATGGCCTCCGCGGCGGCCGGGGTTATTACCTCCCCCGGCGCCAACTGAGGAACTCCGGGCGGATAGATCACCACCTCGGCCCCGCAGACGCGGCCGGCGGCGCGGCTCAGGTCTACCTCCTCTCCGGCGGCGAAAAAAGCCTGCCGGGGAGTCAGGGGGGCGGAGGTCGGCTCAGGAGCGAGGACAGCTCCGGAACCGGCGGGAAGGCTTTGGTCGGCGGCATCAAGGGCCTCCTTCAGCCTCAGCAGATCACGGCGGCTGTGGGCGGTGTTGAGGATGCAGACCACCCCGCCGCCATAGACACATTCCACCGATATTCCGTGGCGCAGGCGCAGCTCCTGGGCGGCCTGGGCCGGGGAGGCTTTGGTGGGCAGGGTCAGACGGCAGGGATCGGCGTACTTCACAAAGGAGCCGGGCAGCCGGTCCCGGCCCGGGAAAATCTCGGCCGCCGCCTTAGCCAGCTCCGTCCACAGCTCCCGCCCCCGATCCTCCATCAAGGCCCGGGCATAGTCCAGGGAAGCCATCAAAATGTAGCTTGGGGAGGAAGTCTGGTAGGTCTTGAGCAGCCGGTCCAACAGGGGGAAATCCCCGTTTATGTGGAGGTAGGCGGACTGGGTCAGGGCCGGAAGGGTCTTGTGGGCGCTGGTAACGGCCAGGTCGGCCCCGCAGCTCACCGCCGAGGGCGGCAGCAGGGGAGACAGGCCGTAGTGCGCGCCGTGGGCGGCGTCCACCAACAGAGGCAGGCCCCGGCTGTGGACAATGTCCGCTATCTTTTTCAAGTCTGAGGAAAGGCCGAAGTAGTTGGGCGAGGTCAGGAAAACCCCCTTTGCGTCGGGGTTTTCGTCTATAGCCCGCTCCACGGCGGAGGGATCGACGCCGCCCCAGAGCAGCCCTCCCTCCAGCGGCTCGGGCCACAGCCAGACCGGCTGTGCGCCGCTCAACACCAGGGCCGAAATAAGGCTGCGGTGGCAGTAACGGTCGCAGATGAGCTTCCCCCCGCCGCCCACAACGGCCCCCACCATCGCCAGTATACCGCCGGAGCTGCCGTTCACCAGGAACCGAGTCTCCCGTGCGCCGAAAAAGTCCGCCGCCAGCCTTTGGGCCTCGGCTATGGGGCCGACAGGCAGGTAGAGGTTGTCGCTCTCGGGTACTTCGGTGGTGTCGATCTCCGTGAGCCGGTCAAAGCCGGGCAGGGCCTTGCCGTCGAAGTGGCCGGGCATATGGAAGCTGAGCTGATTTTTTGCCTTAAGCTCCAGCAGGGCGGTGTAGAGAGGTGTGTTCAATGTGCGGCCTCCTTTGTTTTTGAAGATAATCAATAAAAAAATGTTGACATTTCCTCAAAAATAATGTAAAATAAAATTAGAGAGAGGAATAATAAGTAAATGAAAGCCGGTAAAGGCGGGCCGCGTTTGCGTCCCAGGCGGCGGCTTATTGAATATTGTTAGGGAGGTGTCATCATGAAAAAAGCGGCTAACGGCGCGGAGCGGTTGGCTCAGCGCATGAACGACCGGGCCTATGCCGAGGCCTATGATGTTCCGGAGGACAAGATCCTGCTGGACGAGGACTATGTTCAGGATGATGAGGATTTCGACAGGAACAAGGACGACGAGATCAAGGGCAGATGATCGGTAAAAACCGAAACCCGGGCTTACCCGGCCGCGCTCCTTTTTCCCGCAAAGCGTTACGGCAAAAACAGAACAGTGAATTAATGTAGAAAATTCGCCCTCACGAGCGAATTTTCTCATTTTATGCCCTTGGACTACAAACGAAAATCACCGCTCGGCGGCGTCGGGGCAATGCGCCCCAACTTTTCGCCAAAGGCCGCGTCACCGCCGCCTGCCCCGGGCCGCCGCCTTTTCGACGCTTCGACCGGCCCCTGTGGAGCCGGTCAAAGCGGGTTTTTACATTCCAAATGATTATTTTTACTTATCTCACGAACCGAAAGCGGGTATGCGCCTGCCGGAAGTGGTGTGGCTGGGCTGGGTATTGGCCGGTTGGGACGTGCCGGAAGCGCCGGAAGAACTGTTAGAACCGGAATTGCCGGAATCGCCTGACCCATCCCCGTTTTCGGCGGCGGAGCCGCTGGAAACGGGAGCCGTCTGAGGCAGAGCGTCAGGGTCGTCGCCCTCGTTCTCCGGCTGGCTGACGGGGATGGGATTGCCGTTCTCGTCATAGCCAAAGACCTCGGCCACCATCTTTTTCACAAGGGTCATATTGGGCGCCCAGTAAGAGGTCTTGCGGCTGTCCTCCCAGAAGCTGCCGTCGATGGTATAGGTCTGGATAGCGCCGGAGCTGTTGGCGTCCAAAATATTCTGGGCCATGCCGATAGCCTCGGGTACGGTCAGATCGGTATTCACCTGCTTGTCCATTATATTGCGGAAGATATCGCCCACCCTTGCCAGATATACGGGGTTGACCTTCTGCTTTATCAGGGCCTTTAGGGCCGCCTGCTGAACCTTCACCCGGTCGATATCGCCGTTGGGGTAGCTGCGGAAGCGCACGAGCTGCTCCGCCTTGTCGCCGTCCAAATGCTGCATCCCCTTTTTCAGGTCGATGTGCAGATCCTGCCAGTCGTCATTATATTTCATATCCTGAGGCACGTCGAAATCGAAGCCGTCGAGCTGGTCGATTATCTCCCGGAAAGCCGAGGTGCTGATGCAGACATAGTGGTGGATAGGTATGCCGGTGAGGGCCTTGACGGCGCGGATAGCGTACTCGTCGCCCCGGTCGCCGCCATCGGTCAGCTTTTGCTGACGGCCGTAGGAGTGGGCGGCGTTGATCTTTTCAGTCCTGCCCTGGAACAGTATGCGGGTGTCTCGTGGAATACTGAGAACGTTGACCAACTGATGCTCCGGGTCGATCTGGTATATCATCATTACGTCGGTAAGTCCGCCCTCGGCGTCGGTACCCATTAGCAGCACGTTATATTTTGACTTTGGAGCCACATCCCTTGGGTCAAGTATTTCATTGGCGGTGCTGGAAGAGTTGTTGTCCAGCGGCGAACCGAAGAATTTGCCCGCTTGGACTCCAAGCAGAGCCATGACTATCCCGAGGATAATAAGCAGCACCAGCGACAGAGACTTTTTAAGTGCTTTCATATCCATATTATTTCATCTCTCCTAAAGTAAAGAAACGGAGTGTTTTTTTCCGATAACAGTACATAAATTTACAAATACAATTATAACATAAGCGTAAAACGATGTCAATATGCAAATAAATTTTTAACAATTTAAATTATGGGGCTGTAAAAAAATGGCGCAGACCGTCCAAGGGCTAAAAACCTTAATTTAAGCCAAATTTAAGTATTGATAAACACGGCGATAAAATCAAATTTGTGAATTGATGTGGAAAAACCGCCTTTTTACGAGAAAAAGACGGTTTTTCTTTTTTTCTATGCCCTTGGACTACGAACGAAAATCACCGCTCGGCGTACCTATGTACGCCGTCGGGAGGGCTTTCTCGGCGGCAG
>CANQKL010000118.1 GCA_947624455.1 uncultured Clostridia bacterium | reverse complement strand
TATCCACGGAATGTGGATTTCTTTTCCGGCAATATCCTTTTCCTGTTGATCCAATTATACAAGGTCTGCCTGCCTTTGGGGTAGCCTAAGATTGTGATCGTTTTCGTAATTGATCCTGTTTCCTTGTAGACTTCAAGTGCTTTGTTATACTGTTCTTCTGAATACATCGCCCTATCCTTTCCTGTCGTATTCAGTCCAACTTCTTGTCCGCACCCCCAATTATCAATTAATTTATGTAATATTTACCAATTAACTATTAAATCAGAAAAACCTCTTGCACGGGGGGGTACGCATACTGTATAATAGAAGAACGAGATAAACGAAAGGCGGGGCATGAGGCGCTGACACCGCCCCACGCCCCTATGCAGGAGGCTCCGACTCCCACACAGCAGAATCTCTGCGCCACGCTCATTATAACCGTTCGTCCCTGTTTTTACAAGGACGAATCGGCGAAGGAGCGGATGTGCTGTTGTTCGGCAGTGATGGGACAGATATAGCTATCCCTCGCTGCCGTTTGTTTATCCCGGCAGGAAGGCCCGCCGGGGAGTTTTCGCTCCCCCGGGCCGGACTGTCGAGAAAGAAGTTCCCACCCTTGCTTTTGTGAAAGGAGAAGCGACATGAAGAGAGTACTTAGCCTTGTACTGGCGCTGGTCATGCTGCTGGCCATGTTCACCGTGGTCGGCGCGGCGGCGAGCCCGGACCCCACGCAGGCGCCGGCAGAGCCCACAGAGGTGCCTGCGGACCCTGCGGAGGTGCCTGCCGAGCCCGCTGCGGACCCTGCGGACGCGCCTGCGGAGGACCCCGTGGAGCCCGCGCCCCAGGCGGATACGCCGGAGGAGCCCGCGGAGCCTACGGAGAAACCCGCTGAGCCCACAGCCGAGCCCGCCGAGCCCTCGCCGGAGGCCACGGAGACCGTGACGGAGCCGGCGCCTGCGGCGGACGAAGTACCGGCGGACGAGACCACCCCGGAGCCCGCTGCTGCGCCCACGGAGGAGCCTGCGGAGCCCACTGCGGCGCCTGCCGCGGAGAACAGCGCCGAACCCTCCGCGCTGCCCACAGAGATACCGGAGCAGCCCACCCCCACGCCGGACCACCGCTCTGTCAAGCTGCACGCCAACGGCGGT
Organism: uncultured Clostridia bacterium; assembly: GCA_947624455.1. Lineage (GTDB taxonomy): Bacteria > Bacillota > Clostridia > UMGS1883 > UMGS1883 > JAFLUQ01. Next base: position 4,293 of record CANQKL010000118.1, on the reverse strand, counting down.
TACTTCACCGGGGACCACGCCGGCTATGACGGTTTTTCGAAGGCGCTGGTCGGCGACAATCTGCCCAAGACCGGATCGGAGGGCAAGGGCGACCCCGGCTGGTATACCCCCGAGCGCGCCGGCTACAAGTTCCTGGGCTGGTATGAAAGCAAGGCAAAGGCCGAAGCTCACGGACAGGCAGGACTTGATGAAGGCGACCCGGTCCCCGAAGGCGTGACCGACCTCTGGGCCGGCTGGGAGAAACTCCCCCGCACCGTGACCCTGGACGCCACCCCCGGCTATATCAAGCACAACGAGGTTGCCGAGAAGCTCTATAAGGATTGGGGCGGCGCTGCCGATCAGAGCGCTGGTCTGGACTGGAACAACGGCGTTACCAGGATCAACATTGCGCTCATGGCTGACGGCAAGCTGCCCGCCGAGGTCGCCAGTCTTGAGATGGAGCGCGAAGGATGGACGTTCAAGGGCTGGTACACTGGGAAGCCCTCTGAGACCAAACAGCCCTTCGAGGACGGATGGAAGTATGTAGCCACCCCCAGCGGCGTTAAGGTTGAGCAGGGCAACGATGTCCCCGACGGCGCGTCCACACTCTACGCCTACTGGGAACCCAATGCGAGCCTGGCGGGTACCACGATCATCACCTACAAGCTGAACTATAACGGCTTTGACGGCAAGACCGGCGCCCTGGTGTGTGACCGGAAGAGCGGCAGCCAGTTCACCGTCGGCGACTCCATCATCTATGGCTTCAACATTGACAGCAAGGCCATCGAGGCGCAGCTGGATGAGGCGAAGGATGAAGATGCCAAGAAAGCCATCATCGAGAAGTATTGGCAGGACCACGACTTCAACGGCTATACCTTTACCGGCTGGTATACTGCTCCTGTCGGCGGCGAGAAACTCGAATATGGCGATACGCCCAAAAACGGCAAGACCTACTATGCCCAATGGACCCACGAAGTGATAGGTACGCCGCAGCCCTCCCCGACGCCGGCTCCCATCAACGGCATGCACATCGACGCGCGCCATCTGACCATCCGTCAGGACCCCAACAAGCCTGAGAGCGTCACCATTCCGCTGTTCGTCACCCCCGTGGGCGGCACCGGTACGATCACCTGGACCGTGAAGGTCCCCCCGACGGTGGACCTGGAGCATCTGTCCGCGGCATTCAAGGGCGAGACGCAGACGTATACCATCGTGGGCGATAAGATCACAAAAGCCGATGATGGGATTACGAAGGAGGGACCCAATTTCACCGCGAAGGCCGAGGGCCTGAACCTGACCATCTTCCCGCAGAAGGGCTGCTCCCAGGTGCTGTTTGTGTCCGCCGCATGCGGCGATGTCACGACCCCTGCGGACGCCACCGTGGTGATCACCCACACCCCCGAAGAACAGGAGACGGTGACCCAAGCCGCCACCTGCACCGCCGAAGGCGAGGCGGCCATCCTGTGCGCTGAGTGCGGCGAGGCCACCGAGGTCCACACCCTCCCCGCCACGGGACATACCTATGAAGTGGCGAGCTCCAGAGTCCTTAACGGCGTGCGTATTTACACCGAGCAGTGCACCGCCGGCGATGCAGAGATGGAGGTCAAGGCCGGCGATACCAACGGTGACGGCGAAGTGACCCTGACAGATGTAAACAAACTGTTCAACAGCGTGAATGGCAATCCGAATGCAAAGGTCATCAAGGAAGCGGGCGATACCAACGGTGACGGCGAAGTGTCCCTGACGGACGTGAACAAGCTGTTCAACTACGTAAACGGTACGACCTCGACCCTTGGATGATGTACGTAGTCAGATTTATTGAGTACAGGAGGAAACAGACATGAAAAAAGTCTTGGGATTCGTTTCGATTCTTGTGCTGATTCTATCGCTGTTGACCGTTTCTGTGTATGCGAGTGGAGCAGAGGGCAATGTTTCTATCCGCGTTACCCCGAGCAGTACGACCGTGCATCCCAACGATACCGTCAGTTTTACATTTGATGTAGTGAATGGGACCAGCCTTTCGGTCGGCAATGTCAGCTTTACTGTGGTCGCTCCGGATGGGTTGCAGTATAAGAGCTACTCTCTGGGGAACGATGCGGGAACCTTTGAAAAGGCCAGCTTTGACGGAACGACTTTGCAGATGACCAATACGACCAGTGGTGTGAGCGGGTCTGACTGGACGGCTCTTATGGTCACATACACGGTCAAGCAAGACGCCAAGGTCAATACGCCTATGGCGGTCAAGGCCAGCAATGCAGAAGTGGGCCTTATGGATTATACAGCCCACAAAGGCAGTTACAGCTCCGACGATTTCACTGTCATCCATGACAAGGCCATTGACAGCCCGGACCATACTTACCCCTCGCAGCCCACCGGAACGATAGAGCCTACCTGCACGGAAGGTGGTGCAAATATCTACACCTGCCAGTGCGGTGTCGAAAAGTCTGTTCCCAATGGTGACGCCAAGGGTCACGTTCTGGCTGCAGATTTTGACTGGGACGGCACAGATGGGGAAAAGGCCGCTGTGAAGGTCACGGTGACGTGCAAAAATGGCTGCACGGAGTATGAAGGCGGCAAGTCTGTGCCGGCAGATGCCATTACCGTCACGAAGAATACCGTATCCGGTGCTTCCTGCACTGAGCCTGGCAAGGTGTCCTACACCGCCGCCATCGAAGAAGCAGGGCAGACGTTCACGGGGACCAGCAGTGTGTTTGAGGTTCCGGAGCTGGGCCATGATTACGAGGTGACGTTTGCCTGGGGCGCTGACCACAAGACATGCAAGGCCACCGAGACCTGCAAGCGGTGCACCGCTGTCAACGTGACGAAGGACGCGGTCGTGGAAAGTGAGGGAACTGCTGCCACCTGCGAGAGCGCAAGCTCCCTCGTCTGTACGGCTTCGGTCGAATTTGAAAAAGAATACACCGATACTTATAAGGATCCCACCAAGGCCCTGGGCCATGATTGGGGTGAGGCGACGGCTGTGTGGGACGGCGATAAGCTGACCGCCACCCGCATCTGCGGGAATGATGAGACCCACAAAGACGTAAAGACCGCCGCCGGGAAGGCTGTTGAGGATAAAGCTCCCACTTGTACTGAGGAGGGCACCTCTCACTATGAAGCTGAGGTGACTTTCCAGAACGAGACCACGGAGAAATTCGAAAGTCCTGCAAATAAGATCCCCGCCCTGGGCCACGATTACGGCAAAAACGAGCCCAATGTCAATTGGTCTATAGACTTCCCCGGTGCTTGGACCATCAAGACGGGGCCGCTGCCCATTCCCGACGATATGAAGGTGACCCTTCACTGCGACAATGAGGACAAGGACATCGAGGGAGAGGTCATTGAGATCAACGAGACCGAAAGCGAGGAGGTCAAACCCACCTACACCGAAGAGGGCAAGGTGACCGTTACGCTCAAGGCGGAATTCCCCACCGGCAAGAATGACGAGACGATAGAGAAGACCGCCGAGAAGACCTACACCCTGCCAAAGCTGGCTCTGCCCAAGCCCAGCGCCGAAGTGCCCAGCGACAAGGTGGGCGAGAACGCGGAGAAGAACCTGGCCGCTTCCGCCGACAGCATCGTGACGGACGTGCTCAAGGGCGGCAAGCCCGCGGGCGTGCCTGACGCCATCATCCAGGCCATCAACGATGCCGCCGGTTCTACCAGGGACGGCAGCATGTCCGTCTCCACGCAGCTGACGATCGCCGATTCTTCCTATACCGGGACAGATGTTGCCGCCGCCTATGACATCAGCGTCATCATGACGGTCAAGGGCGAGAACGCGAAGGGCGAAGAGGTCAATGCGAACGCGAATATCTCCCATCTGGCGCAGCCCATCGAGATCAAGCTGCCCAAGGGCGACGCCGGTCCCATCGTCAAGCTGGTCCACATCGTTGGCGGCGCGCAGCAGTCCGTGGACAGCAAGGTAGAGGGCGAGAATATAGTGTTCACTGCCCAGAACTTCTCCACCTATGCCATCCTGTCCAGCAGCGACCTGGCGGATGCGCAGATCACCGGCGTGGAGCCCGCCTACACCTACACCGGCAAGGCCATCGAGCCTGCCGTCAAGGTGACCATCAACGGCGGCGCGCAGACCCTGAAGGCCGGCACCGACTATGAGGTGGTCTACGAGAACAACACCGACGTGGGCATCGCTACGGTGACCATCAAGGGTATCGGCTCTTACACCGGTTCGGTGCAGCAGACCTTCACCATCCTGGCGCCCGTGCCCACAGCGACCCCGGCTCCCACGGAGACGCCGGCTCCTACGGAGACCCCGGCCCCCACGGAGACCCCGACACCCACGGCTGCCCC
>CANQKL010000117.1 GCA_947624455.1 uncultured Clostridia bacterium | reverse complement strand
GGGCTATGATTTTGACATAGTCCTCGGGGACGGTTATGCCCCGGCGGTTATGGAGAAATTCCACGTCTATTTCGCTCCACATACCCAAGGAGTCCAGGATAGTGCCGTCAAGGTCTATTATGGCTGCCCGCAGGGGGATCGCCTCCTTTTTTAGGGCGGCCAACCTGGGCCGCTTATTTTTGGCGGGTTCGGGGCTTCGCCAAAGCTTGCCAAAGCTTCCCGCAGCTTCGCCGCAAGTTCCCGCAAATTCTCGCCGCAGTTTGCCGCAACTTTGCCGCAGTTTGCCGCAGTTTGCCGCAAGTTCTCGCCGCAGTTTGCCGCAGTTTGCCGCAAGTTCTCGCCGCAAGTTTTTGCAGTTTTAAGCCGCAGTTTTGCCGCAAGTTTTCGCCGCAGCTTCGCCGCAAGCTTCCCCACCCTACAAATCAGGGGCAGCTCCGGAGAGCTGCCCCCTTTTTGCAGATACTTCAGGTTTTCGGAAGATTACTTCTCGAATACTGTCCAATCGACAGTCTCCTCGGCAGCCTTCCAAACTTCCTTACCGTCAACGATCTCGTACTGGTGAGCTACGGTAGCCTCTACCATATCAACATAGTACCAGGCGTCAGCCTTGAGGTCGCTGAACTTATCAACGGTGGTCTCGTCGAAGGACTCGGAGCCAACCTTGTCACGGCCAAGGATGCGGTTCATAACAGTTACAACCTCGGCACGGGTGATCTTGTCGTTGGGACGGAACTGGTTGTTGTCGCCCTGGAACCAACCGGCTGCGGTAACCTGCTTGATCTCGTTCTCAGCCCAGTTACCGGCAATGTCGGTGTAGCTGCTGGTCACGTTGGAAGCGGACTCAACGGCGAATCTGGAGCAAAGGGCCGCAAACTCGGCACGGGTGATCTCCTGACCAACGCCCATGGTGCCGTCGCCTCTGCCTCTGTAGATACCCATGCTATTCAGGGTAGCGAACGCGGTCATGGACCAGATGTCCTCGGGCAGGTCGGAGAACTTGTCGGTGCTGTTGACAAGGTTCTTAGTGCGAACGTCGTCAGTCAGCAGACGGAACATGATAGCGGCAACCTCGTCACGGGTGATATAAGCGTCGGGACGAACGGTGCCATCCTCAAATCCAAGGAGATAATTGAAGTGATCTACCTTGTTGAAGATATCGGTGGTGATGAGCTGACCGGAGCTGCCAACAGTGAAGGTAACCTTGTCATACTCGTCGCCGTACTTAGATCTGAACAGCAGGGTGTAGGTGCCGACTTCCAGAGGAACTATGTCGGAAATATCCCAATCATAGCCATTGATGAATTCGGTTCTGGAGATGCTCACGGTCTTGATAACCTTGCCGTCGGGACCGATGAGGTCTACGATAACTGTGGTGTTAGAGCTTTCGCCCACCAGACGGATGGTATTGCCGTTGTCGTAACCGGTGCCTTCGGTGAACTTATTCACGATGGTTCCGCCACCGTTGCCACCGCCACCGCCGCCGGAGCTGCGGGTGATGGTGAGCAGGAAATAACCGTCTACCTTGTACGCGGAGGTATTGGAGGGATCAGCCTCGAAACCGGCGGGCAAAGCGTACTTACCTATGATATACTGAGAATCACTGCTGTTGGGGTCATAACCGGTGTTAGCCCTATTGTTAACGGTAACATCGGAGTAACCGGCGCCGCCGTTGTAGTCGATAACTACATCGCCGTCGGCCAGGCCCTCGATAGCTTTGTTCTTAGCGTCACGGAAGGACATGGTCTTGTTGTTCTCGGTGAGTCCAGCCTCAACATTAGCCCAGGAAGTACCCTTTCTGAAGTACTGAGAACCCTGAGTCTTAACTTCCTTGTATACAAGGGTGGGAGGAACAACGGAGCCAGCCTTCTTGATGGTGAAGGTAGCTTCATCCTTCTTGTCATAGTGCTGGTTGCCGACGATAACGGTGTAATCAACGGAATCGGCGTCGCCAGCCTGGGCAAGGAACAGATCCTCGGGAACTACGATAGTGTAGGTATTAGCCTGCTTCTCGCTGAGGGTGGTGTAGATGAAGGAGCTGCCGGGCTGATCCTTAACGGCCACAGCCAGTACAACAAGGGGAACATTATCGACGTTAAGCTCAACGGGGATCTCGACCTTGCCGCCCTGAGGCATATCAAAGGTCTTGCCGTCGAAGTCGGTCTTATTGGTCATTTCAACGCTGCGGTCAACGGGGCCTTCGACAAACTTAATATCTATCTGTACCTTACCGTCAACGTTAGCCTCGCCGGAGTTGACGAACTCATCGAACTCATCGCGCTCGACATAAGTACCCTCTATGGTCGCCACAGCGTTATGAGTGTTCATCTTGTCGAGGTACTCCTGAGGAGCCTCCTCGGGCCAAATGATGTCGAATTCTGTACCGTCAATATCCTCTTCCATATACAGCGTAACTGTACCGGGATGCCTAGCGGGATCATAAGGAGTACCCACGCTGAGGGTTATACCGGCAATCTCGCCCTCCTTTACGAACCTGTTGATAGTGGGTTCGGGAGGAGTGATGGGCTTTCTGCCGGGCAGTTCAACGGAAGCCGTGGAAACATAGCGGTCAACGTCGAATTCGGCCACTTCGCCCTCGCCCCTGTATATGGTGATGTGGAGAACAACGGGATCATCGCCGGGAGCTACATAGTTGATGAAGCTGCCCTCAATGCTGGCCTGGTACTTCTCGGCGTCAGCCGGGTCTATAACCAGGGTGAAGTAGGGCAGGCAGCCGTTCAAATAAGCGTCGCTGCCGATCTTATTCTGAATGAACTGATTGCCAACGGCCACGTCGATATTCGCGCTGCCCTCGCCGGTCTCGGCGTCGGCGGTTTCGGAGGCGCGAAGAACTTCCAGCTTTGTAAGGCGGCCAAGAGCCAGGTTGTACCAAATATTGCTGAAATCGATGTTTTCGTTGTCAACAGTGTCAAGGATGTACTCGAAGGACTTAACGAGGCCGGAAGCGGAAAGATCCCGGAGAGCGAGCTGGTCTACAAGGGTCTTCATGTCGGTGTAGGTCCCATCCTCAAGGTTAGCGGGATTGCCCTCTACGGCGTCCTCCTCTACCCAACCGGCGACAAGCTCCACCAGCTCACGAATAGCGGCGTTAGCGGTCTGGCTGTCGCTGTTGAACAGCTTCTGACGGTTGTTAGCGTCGGCAAGGTAGCCGTCAGCGCCGGTAAGCTCGGGCTTCTTAGCCTTCATGTAAGAGGTCAGCTTGTTCATGATGCCGCTGCCGGCAAGGAGCCTTGTAACCTCGTGACCAACCACGATAGCGACTTCCTTCTTGGAGCGGTCGTCCATCATCAGGTTTCTGTAAGCTTCAAGATAGCTGCCGTTGCCCTCGCCGTAAACATACTCTTCTACGGACTGCTGGAACAGAACGGGCAGATAGGTAGTGAATACCTCTACCATCTTGTCATGGCCCTCTGTCTGGCCAATCTCCATTACCTTGCGGAGAGCGGCGTTAGTGTCAACAACGAGTTCAGTTTCATTGATGGTCACGCCGTATTCCTCGGCAATCTCCTTAGCGGCATTCTTAACGGCATCCTCACGGGAAGCGCCCTCGGCGAGCAGAGCCTTAGCGCGCGCTATAACACGCTCCTGGAAGTCATCGGGGAGCTGGGTGTACTGGTCTGTAACGACTTCCCTGGTGGCTTCCTCAAGAACGCCGGTAACGGCGAAAAGCTCGATCTGAGCGTCCTCGTCCTTCATAAAGTTTACGTACAGCTCAGTCAAAGCATCGCCGTAGCCGTCAAACATATTGAAGGCCTCGGAGAGGGGCAAACCGGTGGTATCATACTTGTCGTCAATACCGTTGAAGCCCATATAGGCAACGGTTTCTTCCTCTGCTTCTTTGTCGCCGGTGATGAGCTTATAGACATTGGGATAGTTGGTTTCGGTAACCTCACCGGATTCTACCATCTCCTGGAGCTTGAGCAGTACGAAGTAGGACAGGGTCTGGTTCTCCTCAAGAGTGATGTTTCCGTCCCCATTCGGATCTATCGCAAGCATGGTTTCTGTAATGATATAAGGAACGTCTCCATCCGCCTTCGCAACATCGGTTTCGGGGTTCCAAATCAAATCTTCGATCATTGTCGGAGCCGCGGCGGCGGCACCTTCGGCAACGCTATTAATGAGCGCCTTTTGTTCATCAATGGCGGTACCCGAGAGCATATTGTCCACCTTGTCAATGTTAGTCTCCACTTTTCCAAGGGGAGCCTGCGCGAATGCAATCCCCGAAAAAGCGGTGAGACACATGGCAAGCGCGAGCAACACGCTCAGCACACGTTTTTTCATAGTCTGCACCTTCCTTTTGATTTTTTATGAAAACACATTTCATATGATTTTTTCAGCATGACGCAGGCATTGTATGAATACCACAATCATGCTACTTTAGATAATACCACAATCTCAACATAATTTCAAGTGTTTTTTTAAAAATTTTTTTATTATTTTTGTCTTTATGCAAAATACTTAAAAAAAACAGTTGCATTTTGTATACTTTTTATGTATAATTGAATTGGATGTAATTTTCGACAGTCCGCTTCACAATCCAAAGAAAAACCTAAAGAAAGGAGATTCGGAAAATGGGACTTTTAAAGGAATTTAAGGACTTCGCGTTCAAGGGCAACGTAATGGATATGTCCGTCGGCGTTATCATAGGCGGCGCGTTTACGGCCGTTGTTTCCGGCGTTACGGACAATATCCTTAACCCCATCGTTCAGCTCGTCCTCAAGCATACGCCAGAGGAGCTGGAATCTTGGGAAAAGGCGCTGCCTACATATGTGGGTTCTCTGGTGAGCGCAATCGTCACCTTCCTGCTGACCGCTCTGGTACTTTTCTTCATTCTTAAGGGTATCAACGCCGCCAGCGTCAAGGCCGCCGCTCTGGCTAACCGCGGCAAGGAAGAAGAAGCTCCCGCTCCGACCACTAAGGTTTGTCCTTACTGCAAGAGCGAGATCCCCATCGACGCCGTTAAGTGCTGCCACTGCACCAGCGAAGTGGAGTAAGACCCGCCCCAGGGGGACGCCGACGGCTCCCCCAGACCGGGGCAATCTGTTCAAAAGGTTCTGATAAACATGGAAAAAGACTGGAAATTACTGTCACCCCTGGGAGTGTCGGACATACTGGAGGGAGACTGCGCCCTTAAGGGCCGCATAGAAGCCGCCGTGGATCGGGCGCTGGACGCTTTCGGCTACGATGAGATACAGACTCCCACCTTTGAATACTTCGACGTGTTCGCCGACGATCTGTCTCTCCCCGTGGGTGACGTTATTAAATTTATAGACAAGTCCGGCCGGGTGCTGGCCCTGCGGCCCGACTACACTACGGCCCTTTCCCGGCTGGTGGCCTCCCACAAGAGCGACGCGCCGCTGCCGCTGCGCCTGCGCTACAAGGGCAGCATCTTCCGCAGCAGCGAAAGCTATACCGAAGCCCGCCAGCGGGAGTTTACCCA
>CANQKL010000116.1 GCA_947624455.1 uncultured Clostridia bacterium | reverse complement strand
ATAGCCGTTTTCCATGCGGCCCAGCACATCAAGGCTGAGATTTATTTTGGCGTAAGATTTATAAGTAGCTTTCATATGTACACCGCCTCTTTGTGATAAAAGAAGTATATCACAATCCTGAGTTAAAATCAATAATTTTTTACACATATCTTGCAATTTCCGGCAAACTGTGGTATAATACCTTCGTCGATTTGCTGCGCAAATCTTAAAAAGCTTCGCTTTTTTCGATCCTTCGGATCGGACTCAGCATTGACGGCTTCGCAAAAATCCCCTTGCAAGCAAGGATTTTTGCTCATGGTAAAATACCTTCGTCGATTTGCTGCGCAAATCTTAAAAGAGATTTTTAAAGCGATTTTTGCCCATGGTAGAATTTGTAAAGTAGAATTGTAAAACAGGGAGGCGTAGTCCTTTGTATCTTAAGCGTATAGAATTGCAGGGCTTCAAGTCCTTCGCGGACAAGACGGTTATAGAGGTGCATCAAGGCATAACCGGCATTGTCGGCCCCAATGGCAGCGGTAAGAGCAATATATCCGACGCTATACGCTGGGTAATGGGGGAACAGAGCGCCAAGGCCCTGCGCGGCGGTAAAATGGAGGACGTTATTTTTAACGGAACTCAGAAGCGCCGCCCTCTTGGCTATGCCGAGGTCACTATGGTATTCGACAACAGCTCGGGCTTTCTTCCCAGCGACTATTCTGAGGTGGAGATAACCCGCCGGGTGTTCCGCAGCGGAGAGGGAGAATACCTTATCAATCGCGAACCCTGCCGTCTCAGGGATATACATGAGTTGTTCATGGACACCGGCATGGGCCGCGACGGATATTCCATTGTGGGGCAGGGCAAGATCGCCGAGATCGTTTCTCAAAAGAGCGAGGAGCGCCGGGGCGTTTTTGAGGAGGCCGCCGGTATCAGTAAGTACCGTTGGCGTAAGCAGGAGGCCGAACGCAAGCTGGCTCATACCGAGGACAATCTTGTGCGCGTTCGGGATGTCCTTACTGAGCTGGAGACTCGGGTAGAGCCGTTGCGCCGTCAGAGCGAAAAGGCCATGAAATTCCTGGATCTTAGGGAGGAACTGAAGGGCATAGAGGTCAGCGCCCTGCTGGAAATAATCGACGCCAAACGGACTCAGTCGGCTCAGGCTGCGGAAAAGTACGAGATCGCCGCGGCCCAGCTTGATCAGATAAAGGCCGGGCATGAGGCGGCCAACGCCAAAAGCGAGGAGCTGTACCGCTCGGTTCGGGAAAAGGACGGGGAGATCGACAGGGCCAGAGAGAGCTTGTCACTGGCGGAGGGACTCGCGGCTTCCATTGAAAGCGAAAAGACGCTGATTGAAAATAACCTTGAAAATATAAAAAACAACCTTGTAAGAACCGAGGTCGAGCTGGAAAATCACAGCCGCCGGACTGAAGGCATAAACGCCGGTATAGAGGCGGAACAGACCGAACGGAGCAGGCTGGGAACGGAGCTTGACTCTCTTGACGGCGAACTTGCAAAGGCGCGGGAACGCCTTGGAGAAGCTGTACGTGAGATGGCTCTAAGGAACGGCGAGCTGGAACAGGCCCGCAGCCGAGGCGCTGAGCTGGAACTGAAAAAGGCCGAGGCGCAGACCAGGATCGAGGGAATAGAGACTCTCAAGCAGACCTATGCTGACCGCGGCGCGGCTATAGACGCGGATATATCCGCCGCCCTCGCCGAGGCGGAGAGCTATAGGGCCGAGGCTGAAAAGCTGGAAAGGGAAAAAGAGGACGCCGCCGCCAGGCGGGCCGGCCTTGCCGCCTCGCAGGAGGAAAAGATGGCCCAGGATTCCCGCCTGGCCATTGATATTCAGGATAAAAAGGACGAGTACAATAACCTTGTTTCAAGTCTGGGAGAAAAGCGCGCCAGACTGAATATGCTAAAGGATATGGAGCGCAGTCTGGAAGGGTACGCGCGCAGCGTCCGTGAGCTTATCGGCGATCACCGCAGTCACAAGTACCGTGGAAATATGGTCGGCGTACTCAGCAAGCTCATCCACACTGACGCCCGGTACATAACCGCAATAGAGGTCGCTCTCGGCGGCGCGATGCAGAATATCGTTGTGAAAACCGAGGCCGACGCCAAGGAGGCTATCGAATATCTCAAGCGAAACCGCATGGGGCGAGTGACCTTCCTGCCCATAAGCGCTCAGACGGGCCGCCGTCTGGAGGGCGAAAGCCGACTTATGAGCGCCCAGGGCGCCGTGGCGGTGGCCTCAGACCTTGTGACCTGTGACGGGGAGATAAAGAATGTGGTGGAGTCCCTTTTGGGAAGGACGCTTGTGGTCGATACTATGGACAACGCCGCAAGGGTGGCCAGGGAGAACCGGTATAAATTTAAAATCGTTACCCTGGACGGCGAACTGCTCCAGCCGGGCGGCAGCATTACCGGCGGCAGCATAAACAAGAGCCAGGCTCTGCTGCGGCGCGGTGAAGAAATTGCCGGGCTTGAAAAGGAATGTGCCGTTCTTGACAAGACGGCGGAAAAAACGGAAAACAGGATAGACGACCTGACAGACGAACAAACGACTGTCCGTCAGGAGATGGAAAAGCTTCGCGCCGCTTTAGCCGAGGCGGACAAAAGCCTGTCCTCCCTCAGCGCGGCGGTCGAACTCAGGCGCAGCCTTGTCAGCGCCGCGTCTGACAGGATAGAAAAGCTTAAATTGGAAAAGGAGGAGCTGGCTGCCCTGAGCCTTACCGCCGATCAGGACAGGGAGGAGCTTAACGTCCTCCTGACCGATTCAGGCGGATTGGAGTCCGGCGCGGCGGAACTGATCGCCCGGCGTCAGGAGGCTCTGGAACAGTCGGTAGAGAGACGGGACGCCGCCGCCCGTGCCGTCACCGACATACAGATGGAAATAGGCGGCATAAAAAAGGATATTGAGATTTCGCTTCGCCGCATGGAGGAGCTGAATAGTCAGCTTGAGGACTCGGCGGTTGAACACCGGCGGCAGCTTGCCTCGGCGGACGGGCTTAGAAAAAATATAGAGGAGCTTAATTCTCAACTGGAGGATAACCGCCGCCGGGCTCAGGCTCAAGCGTCGGCGGTGGCCGCCGCCAAGGCCGAGGTGGACAGCCGTCTTGAGGAAAAGACCGGCGCAAGCAGGAGCCTTGACAGCGTTCGCCAGGAGCTTAAAAGCTTGAGCGACGCCATGTTTACCGCCCAGGAGGAGGTCGTTAGACTGGAAACAAAAAAGGCCCGGCTGGAGGGAGAGCATGAAAGCGCAACCAACCGCCTTTGGGACGACTACGAGCTGACATACAACACAGCTCTCCCCCTAAAAAAGGAAATTGGCTCCATTACGGCCGCAAATAAGCGTATAGGCGAGCTTAAAAACCAGATAAAGGCCCTGGGCAACATAAACGTGGACGCTATCGAGGAATACAAGGACGTAAAGCAGCGATACGAATTTATGTCCGGTCAGGTACATGACCTCGAGGAAGGCAAGAAAAATCTGGAAAAACTTATTTCTGAAATGATGACGGTTATGAAAAGCCAGTTCAGGGAAAAATTTGAAATGATAAATAAAAGCTTCGGCGAGATTTTTTCTGAACTGTTCGGCGGCGGACAGGCGGGAGTCCGCCTTGCCGACCCGGACGACGTGCTTGAAAGCGGCATAGAGATAGAGGTACAGCCCCCGGGCAAACGGCTACAGAGCATATCCCTGTTTTCCGGCGGCGAACACGCGCTTACCGCCATAGCCCTGCTGTTCGCGCTGCTTAAGGCCACGCCTTCGCCCTTCATTGTGTTGGACGAGATCGAAGCCGCCCTCGACGATGAAAACGTATACCGCTTTGCCGACTATATCAAAAACTACGACAAGAATACCCAGTTCGTGCTTATAACTCACCGTCGCGGCACCATGGAGGCGGCGGACATCCTTTACGGCGTGACCATGCAGGAAAAGGGAGTCAGCCGCCTGTTGTCCATGAAATTGGATGAGATCGCATCAGATAGAGAATATGATTAACAGGAGAAATTATAATGGCGTTATTTGATTTTTTTAAAAAGAAAAAAACCGAGGAGGAGCCGGAGCGTTCCGCCGAGGGAGTTTACGGCCCAGACCCTGAGGAGCTTGAGGAGCTTGAGGGAGCTATTGACGAAGCGGGGGAGGCCCTTGAAAAGATTATTGAGGAAGCCGAGCCGGCGGAGGTAACGGAGGAGCTGCCCCCAGAGGGAGCATATGTTCCTCAACAGGAGCCTGAATACGAGGAGAAGCCCACGAAAAAGGGCCTGTTCGGCCGTTTGATGGCGGGCCTTGGCAAGACGAGGGATTCCTTTACGGGCAAAGTGGACAACGTTTTCAAAGCTTTTTCCAAAATAGACGACGATCTCTACGACGAGCTGGAGGAGGCTCTTATCCTGGCCGACATTGGCGGGCAGACCTCAATGGAGATAGTAGACACGCTCCGAGACAGGGTCAAGGAAAAGCATATAACCGACGGAAATGAGGCCAGAGAAGAGCTTAAGGCCATAATTTCCCAGATCCTTAGCAGCGGGGACAGCCGGCTTCACCTGGACACGAAGCCCACGGTGGTGCTGGTCATCGGCGTCAACGGAGTGGGTAAGACCACAACCATAGGCAAGCTTACCAATAAGCTGAAGCGCGAGGGCAAGACCGTGGTACTGGCCGCTGCGGATACCTTCAGGGCCGCCGCGGCTGACCAGCTTGAGATCTGGGCCGAGCGCAACGGCGTGCAGCTCATCCGCCTCACCGAGGGCGCGGACCCGGCGGCGGTGATTTTTGATGGCTGCGGCGCCACCAAGAAGCGCGGGGCCGACGTACTCATCTGTGATACGGCCGGCCGTCTCCACAACAAGAAGAACCTTATGGAGGAATTGAAAAAAATTTACCGGGTTATCGAGCGGGAACTTCCCGAGGCCGCAATGGAGGTACTGCTGGTGCTGGACGCCACCACCGGTCAGAACGCCGTAAATCAGGCGGAGGAATTCAACAAAGCCGCGAAGCTCACCGGCATCGTGCTTACAAAGCTGGACGGCACCGCCAAAGGCGGCATTGTCATTCAGATAATCCAGAAGCTTGGCATACCCGTGAAATTTGTGGGCGTGGGAGAGGGCATAGACGATCTACAGGAGTTTAACGCCGAGGATTTTGCCGCGGCCCTGTTCCCCGAAGCGTAAACTGCAATTTTCGGATATTGAGCCGATAGGCGTATCAATATTTTATTTGAAAGGATGATTCCGCGTGTGGGAAAATCTCAGAGGCGGCGAGGCCGTGTTCAGAAGGGTACTCAAAATCATACTGATCATCGCCGTGGCGGTGGGAATCGTGGCGGGCTTCGGCCTTTACATGGATTACCTTAAAATAAACGAGGTGGGGAGCGAATATGTTCCTGTGTTCTTCACTCGGCTGGGGGCAAGGCTGTTTTTCGGCGGAGCGCTGTTCCTGCTGGCGCTGGTCCTGTTCATCGTCAACGGCGGACTGCTCCGGCGGGTAGCCCGGTCCAGGGATCAGATGACATGGTTCCTCAAGCGAAAATATATTTTCGGGCTGGGAC
>CANQKL010000115.1 GCA_947624455.1 uncultured Clostridia bacterium | reverse complement strand
CCTGCCCTGCCGGGACGAGATACTTCCCGAAGATATGGGCTTTGAGCTGAGGCTGCCCTTCGGCGGGGCGGATAAATCCGTCTTTGTGGACTCTGACGGCCAGCCTCTGCCCTACGGCAGCGCCGAAATATTCAGGGTCAGGACTCTGACCCGAGGTTATCTGGCCGACCGGTTGAAGGCGTTGAGGGATCCGGGGCCGGGGCGGCTTTGGTCAGATACGGGTATCGGCGGTCTGCCCGAGCTGCCGCCGGAGCTGGACGTTTGCTTTGACGGCTCTCTGACGGTGAAGAAACCGCTTTTGAGCCGCCGGGCCATTTTGGACTTGGAGCGCAAGGCCAGCGTCAAGGCCCCCGAGCGACCCTTCGGTC
Source organism: uncultured Clostridia bacterium (assembly GCA_947624455.1). GTDB lineage: Bacteria > Bacillota > Clostridia > UMGS1883 > UMGS1883 > JAFLUQ01. The sequence goes on along the minus strand of CANQKL010000115.1, from coordinate 5,174 downwards.
AATTTGAGCCTTTGAGTCCCTGCCTGATTTCCGGTTACTCCGAAGATGGGGAGCTGTTGAAGCTGCCCCGGGGACTGAGGACGGAGCTGGAGCTGATGGCCCGGGCCTCCCGGACAAAGCTCAGCCTTACGGACGGCCTTCCCCGGCGGGAGCGGGAGACTTTCACCCTGCTCAGGCCGGTGAACGACGAGCAGCACAGGGCCGCGGAGCTGCTGGCTCGACGGCCCGAGGGTATATTAGCGGCCAGTCAGGGCTGGGGCAAGACCGGAGCGGTGGCCCGGCTCATCGAGCTAAAGGGCGCGCGTACCCTGATACTGACCGCCGACGAGAACACAAGGCTACGTTGGGTGGCCAATATAATGGAGTACCTTGGCGTTGACACGGAACGTTCGGGAGCTAAGATCCATGTGAGGCTGGCGACTGACCGGCGAATAAAGGACAGGTATGAGCTGGTGATCCTTGCCGATTGCAGCCGCTTGCCGATGAATACGGAAATTTTTGCCCGCATAAGGGAGCTTACTCCACGTTGGCTATACGGCATAACCGCCTCGGAGAACCGTCGAGACGGCCTATGGGGCCTTATACGCCTGCTCTGCGGCGAGACGCTAAGGCCATAAATATAGGAGGCTGCGGTCGTCGCCGGAACTCCGGCGACGGCTTTTTTGCGAAGCATAAAAAATAACGCCCCAAAGTATGAGGCGTGATAAGGGTGCAACTCTCAGGGACCCCGCAAAGCCGTTAGGCTTTGTGGGGAGAAGGAGGAGCAAGCCATCGTGCGACGACATTTTTTCGTAAGAAAAAAGTGTCGGAGCAAAGACAGGCTTTGCTCCGACGCGGTGGTGCGAGAGACGGGACTTGAACCCGTATGGTCAGACCACACGCACCTTAAACGTGCGCGTATACCAATTCCGCCACTCTCGCATATAAGGCGGAAAGCCGCGTTTCCTGCGACTGTTTAATTATAGCACAGCCTCAGAGCTTTGTCAAGACCTTTTTTTGATTTTTTTAAAATTTTGCCCCCGCTTTTACGGCGGGGGGCAAAGAGCGCTGGGGCAACCCGGCGTCGTCGCAAAGGGTGACTTTGCTCCAAATTTTTTGTAAGAAAAATTTGGGAGCGCGTACCCTTGCTCCTCCTTTCCCACAAGCAACCCCGTTGCTTGTGAGGCCCGTTATTTCCCCGCGAAACCCTTTAAAGCTTTGGGTCCAGCGTCACGCTGGCGGGCGCTTTCGCTTACGAAATATTGGTTTTGTCATGACAAAACCAATATTTCTACCCCGATTATAGTATAAAATCTCGGGTACACGCCCCGAGATTTTATGTTTTTTATCGAAAGGGAGTTCCCTTTCGAGCTTTCCCCATCGTGCATGGGGTTTGTCAGTAGTCTTTTCTTATTCGGGGAGGGCGTCTCTGCGGGAGAAATTATATCTACCCATGCGGTCGATCTCAATGAGCTTGACCTTTATCTGATCCCCGACAGATACCACGTCGGTGACCTTCTCGACCCTCTTTTTATCCAACTTGCCTATGCGCACCAGTCCCTCCTTACCGGGCAGGAACTCGACAAAGCAGCCAAAATCCATGATCCGGGTGACGGTTGCGTCAAAGATATCGCCTATATTCAGGTCGCCAGCTATGCCCCGAACGATCTTGACCGCGCGGGCCGCCGCCTCGGCGTTGTTGGTGGCAAAGAATACGGTGCCGTCGTCCTCTATGTCGATCTTTACGCCTGTCTCGGCGGTGATGCGCTGGATGACCTTGCCGCTCTTTCCAATGACGTCGCCTATCTTCTCGGGATCGATGTTGGTGGTGATGATCTTGGGCGCGTACTTGCTGATCTCGGGGCGCGGCTCGGCTATGCAGGGAAGCATACACTCATCCAGTATCTTGAACCGGGCGGCCCTGGTCTTTACAAGAGCCTCATGAATTATCTCGGGAGTAAGACCGTCGATCTTGATATCCACCTGAATAGCGGTGACGCCCGCCTTAGTACCGGCAACCTTGAAGTCCATATCGCCGAAGAAATCCTCAAGGCCCTGGATGTCCACCATAGTGATATACCGGTCGCCCTCGGTCACAAGGCCGCAGGAAATGCCGGCCACCGGCGCCTTGATGGGAACTCCGGCGTCCATAAGGGCAAGGGTGCTGCCGCAGATGCTGCCCTGAGAGGTGGAGCCGTTGGAGGAAAGCACCTCGGAAACTACGCGCAAAGTGTAGGGGAACTCCTCGGTGTCGGGAATAACGGGTACAAGGGCCTTTTCAGCCAGAGCGCCGTGACCTATCTCCCGGCGGCCGGGGCCGCGGCTGGGACGGGTCTCGCCCACAGAGTAGGAGGGGAAGTTATACTGATGGATATAGCGCTTGGACTCCTCGTCGTCGATGCCGTCAAGGAGCTGCTCCTCGCTGATCATGCCCAAGGTAACGGTAGTCAGCACCTGCGTCTGTCCCCGGGTGAACAGGCCGCTGCCGTGAGTGCGCGGCAGTATCCCGACTTCGGCGGACAGGGGACGGATGTCCTCCAGACCTCTGCCGTCCACGCGCTTGCCCTCGTCAAGGATCCAGCGGCGAACCACATACTTTTGAAGCTTGTAAATGGCCTCGTCCAAAACGGCCTCCTGCTCGGGATACTTCTCTCCCAGAGCCTCGTAAACGTGTGCGTAAACGCCCTTAAGATTTTCCTCGCGAACGTTCTTGTCGTCGGTGTCCAGAGCTTCGCGTACCATGTCGATGGCCTCGGCCTTGACGTCCTCGTACATCTCCTCCGGCACCACAACGGACTCATACTCAAACTTGGGCTTGCCGATTTCGGCCTGGATCTCACTGATAAATCTGCATATCTTTTGAATTTCCCTGTGGGCGGCCATAATGCCCTCGAACACGGTGTCCTCGGGAACCTCGTTAGCTCCGGCCTCGATCATGTTGACCTTGGACTCGGTACCGGCGATGGTAAGGAACATATCGCTGTGACGGCGCTGCTCCTGAGTGGGGTTGACCACTATCTGACCGTCTACCAGGCCCACGGTGGCTCCGGCTATGGGGCCGGCAAAGGGGATGTTGGAAATGGAAATCGCGATAGACGCGCCGATCATGCCAGTGATAACGGGGTCATTGTCCTGATCCACGCTCATTACCGTGGCCACAACGCTCACGTCGTTGCGCAGATCCTTGGGGAACAGGGGACGGATGGGGCGGTCGATGCAGCGAGAGGCCAGTATGGCCTTCTCGGAGGGACGGCCCTCGCGCTTGAGGTAGCTGCCGGGGATCTTGCCCACGGAGTAGAGCTTTTCCTCAAAGTCAACGGACAGGGGGAAGAAGTCGATCCCGTCCCGGGGCTTGGCGGACGCGGTGGCGGTGGCGTGAACCACGGTGTCGCCGTAGCGCACAAGGCAGGCGCCGCCAGCCAACTGAGCCATCTTGCCGGTCTCAACGATAAGGGGACGACCGCAGAATTCAGTTTGGAATACCTTGAACATAGTATACCTCCATATAAGATTTATTTTCGGAGGGGACAGGGCTTCACTTAGAAAAAAATGGAGCGGCTTGTCCATGCTTTTCTAAGTGGCAGCTCGGCCCCTCTTGCCAACGATTTTGCGGGGGCAACCTCCGGGCTGCCCCCGCACTACTTTACTTTCTCAGGCCAAGCTTTTCAACAATGGCGCGGTAACGCTCAATGTCGATCTTCGCGAGATAGTTGAGCAGACCCCTGCGCTGTCCGACCATCTTGAGAAGGCCGCGGCGGGAGTGGTGATCCTTCTTGAACACCTTCAGATGCTCGTTAAGGTGGTTGATCCTCTCGGTGAGGATGGCGATTTGAACCTCGGGAGATCCGGTATCGCCCTCGTGGAGCTTGTAGGCGTCGATGATAGCCTGCTTCTTTTCTTTCTGCATAAAAAATACCTCCTAAAATATTTGCATCGGGCGCAGGGGAAACTTGCCGTTTTGACCGTCAATCCTGCGCCTGTCTCCGCGAAGCTGCGGACGGGGTTGGAGCCGCCCCGCTCATAGCCACGGGATAATATGCCAACAATGAGTATATCATTAAAATTTCCGCTTGTCAAGTGTTTTCGCAAAAAAAATCGCGCAGAACGGCGTCGGAACAAGCGTTGCATTGCTTGTTCCGATTTCTTCAAAATCGGAACAATGGCTTGCGCCGCTGTTCCTCCTTTTCCCCACAAACAACTTCGTTGTTTGTGGGGATTTTCGTTCGTGGTTCAAGGGCATAAAATGAGAAAATTCGCTTGTTAGGGCGAATTTTCTACATAATTATTTTATTTTTCGCTCATGTAGGGATAAACGATGTCGGTACTGGGTACCAGGTTTTCCTTGGTACACTTGATGTTGACCCAGCGGATAAGATTGAAAATGCTGCCGGCCTTGTCGTTTGTGCCGGAGGCCCGAGCACCGCCAAAGGGCTGCTGGCCAACCACTGCGCCGGTGGGCTTGTCGTTGATATAGAAATTACCGGCGGCATTGTTCAGGGCCTTTTCCATGTGGATAACGGCGGAGCGATCCTGGGCAAAGATCGCGCCGGTCAGCGCGTATGCGCTGGTGGAATCGCAGAGCCGCAGAGTCTCGTCCAGCTTTTCGTCGTCATATACGTAAACGGTAATTACGGGGCCGAAGATCTCCTCCACCATAGTCTTGAAATCGGGCTTCTTAGCCAAAATTACGGTGGGCTTCACGAACCAGCCCTTGGAATCGTCATAGGAGCCGCAAAGCACCTCGGCGTCCTCGGAGGCGTTGGCGTAGTCGATATAGCTCTTGATGTTGTCAAAGGAAGCCTTGTCGATGACTGCGCCCATGAAGGTGCTGAAATCTGCAACGTCGCCCACGGTCAGCTTCTCCGTCTCGGCCAGCACCCGCTCCCGCACCTGGTCCCAGATGGAGGCGGGTATGTAGGCGCGGCTGGCGGCGGAGCATTTCTGCCCCTGGTACTCAAAAGCGCCTCTCACAATAGCCGCCACAAGGGGTTCCACAGCCGCGCTCTTATGGGCGAAAATGAAATCCTTGCCGCCAGTCTCGCCAACTATGCGAGGATAGCTCTTATAGGAGGATATGTTCTGGCCCACGGTTGACCAAACGCCGCTGAACACCTTGGTGGAGCCGGTGAAATGGAAGCCGCCAAAGTCGGGGTGAGGAATGACGTACTTGCTGATGTCCACGCCTTTGCAGGGGA
>CANQKL010000114.1 GCA_947624455.1 uncultured Clostridia bacterium | reverse complement strand
TTGAAGATAGGTTTGCGAAATCCGGATATGTTCAGCGCGATAGGGGCTTTTTCGCCCGCCTGCGACATCGTGCGCATAGCCCAGGACAATCCGCTGCTCTCCCGGGCGATATGCGGAGATATGGTCCTTGAAGGCAGCGAGAACGACCTCTTTCATCTGGCCGCGGAGGCCGCGGGCAAGGAAAATACGCCCGAGATCTTCCACTACTGCGGCAGCGAGGACTTCCTGATAGACGAAAATCACCGTTTTCGGGATCACGCTTTGTCTCTGGGCCTGAAATACTCCTATATTGAGGAGCCGGGAGAACACGATTGGGAGAAGTGGGATCCCTGGGTAAGAGATTTCATCGGCCGCTTCACAGCATAGCGCTAAAAATACAAAAAACAGGCGGACTTAACGATCCGTCTGTTTTTTGCCGCCTATTTTTTGCCGTTTGTTTTTGCCGTCTGTTTTTTGGTGACCCCACGGGGAATCGAACCCCGGTCTTCGCCGTGAGAGGGCGACGTCCTAGGCCGCTAGACTATGGAGCCATGACCCGACTGCCTGTCTATTATAACATGAAGCCCAGGGTTTGTCAAGAGCAAATTTTAATTTTTTGAAAAATTTTTCGTTCCGTCGTCCTGGGCAGGCCCAGCGAAACCATCTCCGCCGCGCGTGGGGGCTTATCAGCGGGCTGTAAAAAAATAGCTGCGCCAGGTCAGGGGATGTAAAAAAACTCACTATGTAACTTGGAGCACGGGGGCTGTTCAAAAAAATCGTGCAGAACAAACGAAAATCAGCTCTCGCAGGCAGCAGGCAAAGCCTGCCGCCGAGAAAGCCCTCCCGACGGCGTACACAGGTACGCCGAGCGGTGATTTTCGTTCGTAGTTCAAGGGCATAGAAAAAAAGAAAAACCGTCTTTTTCTCGTAAAAAGGCGGTTTTTCTACATCAATTCATAAATTGATTTTATCGACGGGTTTAACAACACTTAAATTTGGCTTAAATAGAAGTTTTCAGCCCTTGAACGATCTGCGCCATTTTTTTACAGCCTCTTACGTGGCATAAAAAAACCTGGCTACGCCAGGTTTTTTTATGCCGAGAAATTTACTTCATCTGGTTCTCAGCGTCGCTGATCATTTTCTTTACCATCTGACCGCCTACGCTGCCGTTCTCCTTGGAGGTCTTGTCGCCGTTATAACCGTCCTTAAGATTTACGCCAACCTCCTGGGCGGCCTCCATCTTAAACTTATCCATAGCCTGCTTAGCCTCGGGAACAAGATTTTTGTTGTTTCTGCTCATTTTTCTTTTCTCCTTACTTCAATAGGTTTTGGGTTACAGAAGTAGTTTGAGCAGAAGGAGGCTGTCTTATTCAGAAACTTTTTCAATTTTTGTAATTGAAAGCTCGTAAGCCACGCGAGTTTCGCTCTCGGTGTCGCTAATGCGTTTTATGTACTCCCGAGACTGAAGCCGGCCCCATATCTGTACATTTGAACCGACCTCCAGCTTTTCAGCATAGACGGCGTTGCGTCCCCAGGCAATGGCGGGAATGTAATCCGAACGGTTGAAGGCCCGGTTCACCGCCACGATAAGATCTGTTATCTCCCGGCCAAAGGGGGTCTTGCGGTAGACAGGCTCCTTGCATATAAAGCCGTTAATAAAGATCTCATTGGGGTTCTCCCCAGTTCCCACCTCGGCTAAATCAATAAATTTCACAAAAATGGTAAGGACAAGATGGGTGCCGTTTTCACTGAATTTATTGTATGAACGCAGCTGCCCTACCACATTGACCTTGACTCCGTCCCGGAGCCAGGGGCAGATAAGTTTTTCTGAAATAGTCACCGGCAGCACGTCGTCAACCTGACTGAGCCGCGGCACCCGCACCATAAATCGGTAAAAATCCTCGTCCATGACCCGATGGCTGAAAACCGGATCACCCTCAACATAGCCTATGACTGATATATTGTTATTATCCACTGTCAGCAACTCCTTTTATGCAGCGTTAAAGCGTGCTTTTCTAAAAACATTATATTATGAGGAAAACCGGTATATTCCTATAAAAAACCGAATACGCAGAAAATCACGCGCATATATAGCATTGAGGGAACAATTCCCCTGACGCTATGGTTATGAGGTGTTAACAATGCTTTTGGTTCTCAGGAAGCGAACGTTGATTCTGGCCGGGCTGGTAATAATTTCGGGACTGGTAATGTCCCTCTCCTTCGCCCGGAAGGAGGTGCCGATCTTTTCAAAGACGAACGGACGGGTAATAGTGCTGGACGCCGGTCACGGCGACCCTGACGGCGGAGCTGTCAGCCCCCGCGGCACAGTGGAGAGCGAGCTTAACCTGACTGTCGCCCAGCTTTTGGAAAAGCAGCTCGTCTCCCGAGGGTACACGGTTATCATGACCCGTGAAACCCCGAATGGGATATATACCGACGAGTCTAAGTCTATCAGAGAGAAAAAACGGGAGGACATGAAAAACCGGCTCAAAATAATCAACTCCTCGGGAGCGGATATTTTTGTCAGTATACATATGAACCTGTTCCGAAGTGAAAAATATCGGGGCGCCGAGGTGCTGTACAGCGAAAAATTTGAGAACTCTCCCCTGCTGGCCGAACTGATACAGGCGGAGCTGGTGGCGATCGACCCGGAGAACCAGACCCGCCAGGCCAAGGCGGCGGACAGCGGCATTTATCTGCTGAAAAACGCCGAAATACCGGCGGTGCTGGTGGAATGTGGCTTTCTCTCCAACCCCGGGGAGGAAAAGCTTTTAAAGGACAGAGACTATCAGGATAGGCTTGCCGGAGCCATTTGCGATGGAATAGTCGAATATTATCGCAGTATACAGGAAAGGGTGAATGAAATTTGAAAATCTTTGTCACGGATAAGTACACTGTGCTGACGGCGGCCCTGGTGATCGCCGTGGCCATAGCGGCTTTCCCCCTGTGCCGCACGGCTGTGGAGACCTCCTCCACAGACCGGTCGCTGCCCATTTACAGCGTGGAACGGGAGGACAACAAAATAGCCATAACCTTTGACTGCGCCTGGGGAGCGGACGATGTGGACGCCATAATCTCGGCCCTGGGCCAGCACAACTGCCGGGCGACCTTTTTCGTGCTGGGTTCCTGGGCCGAAAAATATCCCGAGGCAGTTAAAAAGCTCAGCGCCGCCGGTCACGAAATAGGGGGCCACAGCTACAACCACGCTTATTATACCCAGCTTTCGCCGGAGGATATGGAGGCGGATATGGAAAAATGCGACGCGGCCATTGAAAGCGTATTGGGCCACGCCACTGATCTGTTCCGAGTTCCGGCCGGGGATTATAACAACAGCGTGATCGACACAGTGCAAAACTCGGGCCGGTTCTGCATCCAATGGGATGCGGACAGTTTAGACTACCGGGATCTGACTCCGGAGCAAATGGAGGAAAGGATAATGTCCAAGGTTCAGAAGGGCAGTATCCTCCTCTTTCACACCGGCACAAAAAACACCGCCGCCGCTCTGCCGCAGATACTTACCCGTCTGGAGAACGAGGGCTACGCTTTCTGTCCGGTGGGGGAACTGATCTATCGTGACAGCTACGCCATCGACCCCGCGGGCCGGCAGTTCGCGAAAAAGCCTTACATACATTAGACGTAAAAAGCCGAAAAAAGTTCCCAATTTTTTTAAATTTTTAAGTACGAAAATGCTCCGGACAAACACCTCCGGAGCAAAAGTTATTTCATTATATCCAGCTTAAGCATATCAAGGGGACGGTCTATCATATTTTCATAGTCCATTTCCATAAGTACATTCTTATATACAAAGCCCCAGGAGCAGAGGACGCTGACCATGCCGGCGTTTTTTGCGGTGTTCAGATCCACCCCGCTGTCCCCGACGAACACACATTCCGCCGGACTGACGCCGAACATCTCCGCCAGAGCCAGGGCCGCGTCGGGTTCGGGCTTGCAGGGATAGCCTATCTTTTCGCCGAGAACCTTTTCAAAAACTCCCGGGAACAGGTGGTCGATGAGCCGCTTGGCAAAGGGGTGGGCCTTGTTTGTGTTCACCGCCAGCCTTATCCCCCGAGCCTTAAGCTCCGCCAGCAGATCCGGTATGCCATCGTATACCGGAGTGGTGTCCAGCACATGAAGGTCATAGTACTCGTCAAAATAAGCCCTGGCAACGTCTATTTCCTTCCGCCGATCCTCTGGGAGACTCCTTAGAAGGAGACGGGTTATTCCGTTGCCCACAAAGGTTCGGTAATCCTCCACCGTCCATGTAGGGCAGCCCATACGGGTCAAGGCGTAGTTGCCAGCGTTGGCCAGCTCGTATATTGTGTCTATCAATGTGCCGTCCAGGTCGAAAATGGCGGCTTTTATCTTATGTTTTATTGGGGTGACCATACGTCGTTGCGCTCCTCTCCCGCCTCGAGGGCGGCGATGTTTTCCGCCGTGATCTCAATGCAGCGGGCCCGGGCCTCCACACTGGACCAGGCGATGTGGGGGGTCAGGACCAGTCTGTCCATATTTTTCACCTTCATCAGCGGATCGTTCTCCTCCGGAGGCTCCGTAGGGAAAACGTCGATGGCGGCTCCCGCTATCACTCCCCCGTCGATAGCCGCCGCCAAATGCGCGGAATTAATTATCCCTCCCCTGCCCACGTTGACGATGACCGCCGTGGGTTTCATCAGGGCAAGAGCATCCGCGTTTATAAAGTTTGCCGTATTTTCGTTGAGGGGCGCGTGGACGGAAATGATATCGCTTTCCCGCAGAAGCTCCTCCGGGCTGACCCGAGGATATTTTTCTTTCCGCTCCGCCCCGCTGAGACTGGCATAGCTCACTCCGGCCCCAAAAGCGCTGGCTATATCCGCAACTCTGCGGCCTATGGCTCCCATGCCGATTATGCCCCACTTTTTACCGGCTATTTCCCTGAACGGGCGGCCCAGGTGATTGGCCAGGCCGCTTTGGGAGTACAGGCCGGACTTTACAAAGCCGTCGTAATAGTTAAGGCTCTCGGTCAACTGGAACAAAAGGGCAAAAGTGTGCTGTGCCACGCTGTCCACGCAGTAAGCGGGTACGTTGCGAACTCTGATGCCCCGGCTGCGGCAGTAATCGACGTCGATATTATTGTAGCCCACGGCAAAGACGCAGACAAGCTTAACGCGAGGGGCGTTTTCCAGAGCCTCCCGGTCGATGACGACCTTATTTACGACCACCGCCTCGGCCTCGGCCAGCCGCCCAGCGCGTTCATCCATAGAGGTGCGCGGATATATCACCGTATCAAAGCGGCAGGAAATGGGGCTGAAATCAATATCAGCCCCCATCGTCTCGCCGTCCAGAATAACTACCTTCAATTATTTGTCCTCCAGCTTTTTCAATTCCCTTTCGTCGTCCACATCGTCAAAGCTCTTGCCCCGGCTATGGCCGCCCTTAAGCACCTTAAGATCCGAAACGGAGTACTCGTCAAGCTCCTTTTCATCGCCCTTATCAAGCTTTACCTTCACAAGGCCCTTGATGAGGGAAACGCTCTGGACTATGCCCACGCCGTGTCCGAGCCCATGCCCGAAATACGCACCGTAACCCGCGTCGGCGATGATGTC
>CANQKL010000113.1 GCA_947624455.1 uncultured Clostridia bacterium | reverse complement strand
CTTGATCTTGCGGCCGGAGGAGAACTCCTGCATGAACTCGCTGGCAAAGGTGCCGTCCTGAATCTCAGAAAGGACTTTCTTCATTTCCTTACGGGTATCGGCGGTGATAAGACGCTTGCCAGTGCGGTAATCGCCGTACTCGGCGGTATTGGAGATAGAATATCTCATCATGGCAAAGCCGCCGCTGTTGATGAGGTCAACGATGAGCTTCATCTCATGGATGCACTCAAAGTAAGCCATCTCAGGCTCGTAACCGGCCTCTACAAGGGTGTCAAAGCCAGCCTTCATCAGCTCTGTAACGCCGCCGCAAAGTACGCACTGTTCGCCGAACAGGTCGGTTTCAGTCTCCTCACGGAAGGTAGTCTCCAGAATACCGGCACGACCGGCGCCGATTCCGCTGGCATAGGCCAGAGCGTAATCCTTAGCGTGACCGGTTGCATCCTGATATACGGCGATAAGGCTGGGAACGCCCTTGCCCTCAACGTACTGAGAGCGAACGGTGTGGCCGGGGCCCTTGGGAGCAACCATGATAACGTCCAAATCCTTGGCGGGGTCGATAGCCTTGAAGTGGATGTTAAAGCCGTGGGCAAACATAAGAGCGTTACCGGGCTTCATATGCTTAGCGACCTGAGTGTTGTAGATGTCGGCGGCGATCTCGTCGGGAACCAGCATCATTACAAGGTCGCCGGCCTCGGCGGCGTCCTCAACCTCCATGACCTTAAGTCCGGCTTCCTCGGCCTTGGCCCAGCTTGAGCTGTCCTTGCGCAGACCAACGACAACGTCAACGCCGCTCTCGTGAAGGTTCTGGGCATGGGCGTGGCCCTGGCTGCCGAAGCCGATAATAGCTACGGTCTTGCCGTCCAGCATACCGAGGTTGCAATCACTGTCATAGTACTTTGTAATCATGTCAAAAAACTCCTTTATAATTTATTTGATAGGGTCTGACCCTGTCTGTCCTTACTTTATTCCGTGGGAGATATCGCCTCTCGCCAGCGCGGTCACGCCGGTGCGGCACATTTCAAGTATCTGGTATTCCTTCATCATTTCAAGGAAGCCGTCTATCTTACTGGGATTACCTGTCAGCTCGACAATGAGGCTCGTAACCGTAAGGTCGACTATCTTAGCTCTATATATCTCGCAAATCCCGCAAATTTCCCTGCGGGTCCGCTGATCCGCCGCAACCTTGATGAGCAGAAGCTCACGGAACAGGCTCTCATCATTTTTGAGGTGGACGACCGCGCGAGTCTCCTCCAGCTTGCCGGTCTGCTTGATGATCTGTTCAAGAACCTGCTTGTCGCCCTCGGTGACAATGGTTATGCGGGAAATCTCGGGGTTGTCCGTGTTAGACACGGTGAGACTGTCTATATTGAAGCCCCTCTGGCAAAACAGACTGGCCACTCGGGCTAAAACGCCGCTATGGTTATCCACCAGAAGGCTCAAGACCTGCTTGTTAACTTTATTAGTCATTGTGTTTCTCCTTTCTGAGCAACATTTAAGAGGGCCTGCGCTTATTTTTGCGTTTTACTCCTCCATAGCGTCGTCAACAGTGCCGCCGGCGGGAATCATGGGCAGAACCTTTTCCTCCCGGTCAATGACGCACTCGATCCAAACGGGGCCGTCCTCCTTAAGGGCAAGCTCAAGGGCCTTTTGGAACTGCTCAAGATTAACGCACTTAAAGCCCTTAGCGCCGAAGCCTTCGGCCACCTTGGCGTAATCTGTGACACGTTCGGGTTCGCTGCCGCTGTAACGGCGGTTGTAGAACACGGTCTGCCACTGACGAACCATGCCAAGCACGCTGTTGTTCATAATTACAGTCACAACCGGCACCTTATAGCTCACGGCGGTACAACATTCATTCATGTTCATGTGGAAGGAACCGTCGCCCGTTATATGGATAACAGGTCTGTTGGGGAAGGCGATCTTGGCGCCGATAGCCGCGCCGTAGCCAAAGCCCATAGTACCCAAGCCGCCGCTGGTAATGAAGCTGCGGGAGTGGAGGTGACGGCAGTACTGCGCCGCCCACATCTGATGCTGCCCAACATCGGTGACGTATATGGCGTTTTCTCCCGCCTGACGGGAAATTTCCGCCATTATCTGATGGGGCTTGAGGACAGAGGGATCGTCGATTGGCTTTTTGTCCGCGCCGCGCCACTGGTTTATCTGTTCGATCCACTCAGTGTGTTTCGCTTCTTTTATATGGGGCAGGAGCCTGGCGAGTATGTCCTTGACATCGCCCACGAGGCTGTAGTCAACGGTAACGTTTTTATTTACCTCGCTGGGGTCTATATCTATCTGAACTATTTTCGCGTCTCTGGCAAATTTCTCAGTATTCAGCGCCACACGGTCGCTGAAACGGGTTCCGACAGCGATAAGCACATCGGCCTTATCCGCGGCCAAATTAGCCGAAAGACGGCCGTGCATACCCATAAGGCCAAGGTTCAGAGGCTCATCGCAGCCAACGATGCCCGCGGCCATAAGCGTATGTGCGCCAGGTATCTCAGCCTTATTCATAAGCTCGCGCAAGTCCTGACAGGCCTTGGCTGCTCCCACGCCGCCGCCGTAGTAAAGGAAGGGCCGCTTTGCCTCGTTTATCACCTCGGCCACCTTTTCAACGTCCTCGTCGCTGATATGCGTAACGTAAGTGTTTTCCTGCTTTTTACCGGGAATGAACTCGCACTTCGCCCCGGTGACGTCTTTTGGTATATCCACAAGAACCGGGCCCTTGCGGCCGGTGTTGGCAATGCGGAAGGCCGTTCTGAGAGTGTCCGCCAGATCCTCGACCCTGCGCACCACAAAATTGTGTTTGGTAATTGGCATTGTTATACCGGCGATGTATACTTCCTGAAAGCTGTCCCGCCCGATAAGGCTGGTACCCACGTTGCCCGTGATGGCCACCATGGGGACGCTGTCCATATATGCCGTGGCAATACCGGTCACAAGATTAGTTGCGCCGGGGCCGCTGGTAGCCAGAACGACGCCGGTCTTGCCAGTAGCTCTCGCATAGCCGTCAGCGGCGTGGCTGGCGCCCTGCTCATGAGCGGTAATATACTGCTTGATTTCGTCGCGGTAGTCGTAAAGAGCGTCGCAGATATTGAGGATAGCGCCGCCAGGATAGCCGAACAAAGTGTCAACGCCCTGTTCAACCAGGACCTCCGCTAAAATTTGACTGCCGTTGAGTATCATAATTTGCCTCCTTGCAAAATAACCATTAATACATATTGTATAACTTTTTTCCGATTTGTCAAGTGCTTTTTGGTATAAAAGCAAATTTCATTTATAAAATAACTCGAATTAATTTCGGTCTGTATCCCGTCTCCTCAAGGGCCTTGAGTATCCTCGCCTTATGCTCCGAACCGTAGGCTTCGAGCGTGATTTTCAACTCCACAGCGGCGTTGCGGTTCGTGGCCACGAACTGGTTATGCTCCAGCTTTATAACGTTGCCATCCTGCTTCGCTATCACGTCCGCCACAGCGGAAAGCTGACCGGGCCTGTCAGGCAGCAGCACGGAAACGGTGAATATCCTGTCCCTTTGGATAAGACCGTGCTGGACTATGCTGCTCATTGTTATAACGTCCATATTGCCGCCGCTGAGGATCGCAACGGCTTTTTTTCCTTTGAGGTCGAGCTGCTTCAAAGCGGCAACGGACAACAGGCCGCTGTTTTCCACGATCATCTTGTGGTTTTCCACCATGTCGAGGAATGAAACGATAAGATCCTCGTCGTCAACTGTAACTATACCGTCAATATTTTTCTGTATGTACGGGAAGATCTTTGTGCCGGGGGTCTTGACAGCCGTGCCGTCGGCAATGGTGTTAACGGCGTCAAGAGTGGTCACCTCCCCCTTTTCCAGCGAAGCCTTCATGCAGGCGGCCCCGGCCGGTTCAACTCCAATGACCTTGACGCCCGGGTGCATCAGCTTGGCAAGGGTGGAAACTCCCGCCGCCAGTCCGCCGCCCCCAATGGGTACGAGCAGATAGTCCACAAGGGGCAGTTCCTTGAATATCTCCATGGCGATAGAACCCTGACCGGTCGCGACGGCCAGATCGTCAAACGGATGAATGAAGGTCAGGCCATCCTTTTCCGCCAGCTCCAGGGCGTAAGCGCAGGCCTCGTCATACACGTCGCCGTAGAGTACCACGTTTGCCCCATAGCCCTTGGTGCGGTTTACCTTCATCAGGGGAGTTGATTTGGGCATTACAATAGTGGCTTTGACCCCATACTTCCGGGCGGCGTAAGCCACGCCCTGGGCGTGGTTGCCCGCGGAAGCGGTTATAAGTCCCCTTGCCCGCTCCTCGTCGGTAAGAGAGCTGATCTTATAATAGGCCCCGCGCACCTTGTAAGCTCCGGTGAACTGCATATTTTCGGGCTTGAGATAAATTTTACCGCCGGTCTGCTCGCTGAGGTACTCGCTGTATACCAGCTTAGTCTCCAGCGTGACCTCCTTCACCTTTTCGGCGGCCTCCTCAAATTTTTCCAGTGTCAGCATTTCGCTCATAATATCAGTCCAGTCAAAAAAATATTTTATTTATTTTATAACAATCCGCTGAAAAATGCAAGGTGAAAAATCAATAAAAATATTGACAATTTTTTAAATCAGTAGTACAATATAGATAACATTTTGATTAAAGGAGAAATAACCTATGAGAAAATTCACATTTGTGCTTCTCTCTCTCGTACTGTGCTTTTCATTGGCCACAGGAGCCTTTGCTCAGGCTGTGATCACAGTTGATGGAACGGAGGTAAAACAGGTAGACCAGAACGGCGACCCAGTGTCCGACATTGGCGACGACCATCTCGTTCCTCTGCGGGCGGTGCTTCAGGCTATGGGCTACAGCGTGGACTATGACGCCGAAACCAACACCGTCAAGGCCGGCACCTTCGCCGACCCCGAGTATATCTTTACCCCCGGCGACGAGGGCTATCCCGTCAAGGACGGCACCACCTTTGTGGATGCCGAGGACCTGACCGGGCTGTCCTACGGCGTCACC
Organism: uncultured Clostridia bacterium; assembly: GCA_947624455.1. Classification (GTDB taxonomy): domain Bacteria; phylum Bacillota; class Clostridia; order UMGS1883; family UMGS1883; genus JAFLUQ01. The sequence goes on along the minus strand of CANQKL010000113.1, from coordinate 713 downwards.
GTCAAAGACGGCAAGATTGCCTTTGATACCCTCGCCGCTGAAATGAAAACCGGATATTACAAGATTAGCCTCAACGGTCAATATCTGACCGCGCCCCCGCTGGCCGCCGAAGACGTGACCGAAACAGTCACAAATGAGGACGGCGCCACCGAGGAGGTCACTCACACCCGCCGTGACCAGATTTTGGCCACCGAGCTTTATCTTACTCCCGACAACGGCAGCGACGAGCAGCTCTGGCTCCTGCGTCCCAGGGGAGTACACACCTACACTCTTGTAAACAAGGCCACCGATCTGGCGGCGGACGTGAATTCCTGGTCCCGCGAGATAGGCGGCAAGCTCATTCAGTACACCTTCGCGGGCGGCACAAACCAGCAGTTTACTTTTATTGGTTCTCCGGAATTGGGCTACGCCATTTCGCCCGTTTACAGCAAGCTTTATATAACAAACGTAGGCGATGATGCCTACAACACCGGGCTTGAGGCCGACAGAGTTATACAGGTATCTAAGGATGAGCAGCCGACGTGGGACATTGAATATGTGGGAGAATATGTAAACCCCGTGGAGGCCGTGGCCGATACCGAGGCTTTCAAGGAGCTTGACCCATACTATCAAACGCGCTTCAACTCCTACTTCTTCACCGATGTGGACTTCAGTAATGACGCAAGGAACAACGCCGAGACCTATCTGCGTCAGAACAATTTCCTCGAGGCTGA
>CANQKL010000112.1 GCA_947624455.1 uncultured Clostridia bacterium | reverse complement strand
TTTCCCTATTCCACCGCAACAAACACATGAAGCAGCTTAATGCTGAGGACGGCGGACATCGCAAATTTATCATGGTGCAGCTGCCTGAGCCTTGCGATGAAAAGAGCGAGGCCTACAAAGCGGGCTATAAAAACATCTGCGAAATAGGTAAAGAAAGGATACGCAGAGCGGGAGAAAAAATCAAACAGGAAAATGACACATGGAAATATGTGCCATTGAATCGTTTAGACGGGTCGAAAGTTGGAGATTATACACCGGCGAAAGTAGTTGATACTATAAATTTTAGCGATAATCATTCCGTTGAAATGGTGGATATAAGCAAAAAACTGGACTGTGGCTTCCGGGTACTGAAGCTGGACGACACTAACATGAAGGACGTCTACTACGCGCCCGGCGACTATGACCAGCAAATGCTCACGGGGCTTGAATCCAACATCAAGGAGGACCGCACCGGCCTTGACCTGCTGTTCGGCTGCCTTTTGGAGTGGGGGCTGCCCCTTTCCATGCCGTATAAGTCCGAAAAAATCGGCGGCTTTACCGTACACACCTACAACGAGGGCGACCTTATCGCCTGCTTTGATGAAAATATTCCTGAAAGCGTCGTAAAAGAGATTGCCAAGCGCAGATCGCTCCGGGCCGTCTTCCGGGACAGCGGTTTTGCCGACAGCCCGGCGAAAATCAATGTGTTCGAGATATTCAAGCTGCTGGCGCCGGACACAAGAGTAAAAGTGATTTGAGGAGGAGGGAATTATATGAAACTCCAATTCAAACACCAAAAATTCCAAGCGGACGCGGCAAAGGCGGTGGTCGACGTTTTTGCCGGACAGCCGTACCTCACGCCCACCTACCTGATAGACAGGGGCCGCGGACAGCAAACGGTCACGGACGACAACGACTTCATCGGCCGGCGCAACGAGCGCATTGTTCCGGAACTGTCCGACCAACTTATTTTGGAGCATATTCAGAAAATTCAGCGGGCCAATCAGATCAAGCCCTCGGACGGGCTGGAAGGACGGTATAACCTGACCGTTGAGATGGAAACCGGCGTCGGCAAAACCTATACTTACATAAAGACGATGTACGAGCTGAATAAGCGCTACGGCTGGAGCAAATTCATCGTCGTTGTACCCAGCATAGCTATCCGCGAGGGCGTGTATAAGTCCTTTCAGGTGACGCAGGAGCATTTCGCGGAGGAATACGGCAAGAAGATTCGCTTCTTCATCTATAATTCCGCGCGGCTTACAGAAATAGACCGCTTTGCCTCGGACAGCTCCATCAACGTCATGATAATCAATTCTCAGGCGTTCAACGCCAGGGGCAAGGACGCGCGGCGCATTTATATGAAGCTTGACGAGTTCCGCTCCCGCCGCCCGATAGACATTATAGCAAAGACGAACCCGATTTTGATTATCGACGAGCCTCAGTCGGTGGAGGGCAAGCAGACAAAGGAGCGGCTGAAGGAGTTCAACCCGCTGTTCACTCTGCGCTATTCCGCGACACACAGGGCGGACAGCGTTTACAACATGGTATACCGCCTCGACGCCATGGAGGCGTACAACAAGCGGTTAGTCAAAAAAATCGCCGTGAAGGGGATCACCGAGTCTGGCAGCACGGCTACAGAGGGCTTTGTTTATTTGGAAAGCGTCAACCTTTCCGGCGCGAACCCGACCGCCACGCTTCAATTTGATTTCAAAGGGGCCTCCGGCCTTCGGAAGAAAACCGCCGTCGTGGGAACAGGCTACAATCTCTACGACAACTCCGGCAATTTGGACGAATACAAAGACGGCTTTGTGGTCAATTTCATCGACGGGCGGGACAATACGGTGGAGTTCCTGAACGGCGTCAAAATCTTTGCTGGCGACGTGATAGGAAAGGTCGACGAGGAACAGCTGCGCCGCATCCAGATACGCGAGACGATACTGTCACATATCGAACGGGAACGCCGGCTTTTCCGCAAGGGAATAAAGGTGCTGTCGCTGTTTTTCATTGACGAGGTCGCGAAATACCGAAAATACGACGAGACGGGTAAAGCCTTCAACGGCGAATACGCCGATATGTTTGAGGAGGAGTACAAGGATATTGTCGGCAATCTTCAAATCGAAATCGGCGAGGACGATTATATTAAATATCTGAACAGTATCACGGCATCCAAAACGCACGCGGGTTATTTCTCGATAGACAAGGGCAAAATGACCGACAGCAGGCTTTCCGACAAGAGGGAGCGCACCTCGGACGATATTGACGCTTATGATCTGATAATGAAAGACAAAGAAAAGCTTTTGGAACGCGACCCGAAAAAATCTCCCGTGCGCTTCATTTTCTCTCACTCCGCGCTGCGCGAAGGCTGGGACAATCCGAACGTGTTCCAGATCTGCACACTGAAACAGAGCGGCAGCGAGGTGCGCAAGCGTCAGGAAGTCGGCCGTGGCCTGCGCCTGTGTGTAAATCAGGACGGCGAACGAATGGATGCGAATGTGCTCGGCAGCGATGTACACAACATCAATGTTCTGACGGTTATCGCCAGCGAAAGCTACGATTCTTTTGCCAGAGGGCTACAGACTGAGATTGCGGACTCGGTGGCCGAGCGTCCCGCTGCGGTTACGCCCGAGCTCTTCAAAGGCAAGGTCATTGTGGACGCAAACGGCAACGAGCAAGTCGTGGACGGCGATACAGCGCAGGCGATTTACTTTGACCTGATCGTAAGCGGTTATATTGACAGGAAAGGCGCTCTGACCGACAAGTATTACGAGGATAAAGCCAGCGGCTCGGTTAAAGTGGCCGAGGAGGTCGAGGACTGCCGCGACGCCGTGCTCAATATTCTCGATTCCGTTTATGACAGCCGCGCCATGCAGCCGGAGAACGCCCGCGACAAGAACGTGGAGCTTCATGTCAATGAAGATAAAATGGCAATGCCGGAGTTCAAGAAGCTTTGGAAGCGTATCAGTCCGAAATCTATGTATGTGGTCGATTTTGACACAGACGAGCTTGTGGCCAAAGCCATAGATTCCGTCAACCGCAATCTCCACGTGCCGAAGATATACTTTAAGGTCGAAACGGGCACCATGGATGAGATCAAGTCGAAGGACGCGCTGCTTGACGGGAGTGCGTTCTCAAAGTCAGAGTCCTCCGCCTATGACGGCGGCAGGCAAATCTATACCAACAACAGTGTAAAGTATGATCTTGTCGGTAAGCTGGTGGGTGAGACAGGCCTGACCCGGAAAGCGGTGGTCGCAATATTGACCGGTATTGAAAAACCGGTTTTTGAGCAGTTTAAATATAACCCGGAGGAGTTCATCATCAAAGCGGCGGCGCTGATAAATGACGAAAAGGCAACGGCGATCATTGAACATATCACTTACAATGTTCTTGACGAGCATTATGAAACCGACATCTTCACCGAGCCGACCGTCAAGGGCAAGCTGGGAACAAACGCAATGAAAGCGCGGCGGCATTTGTATGATCATATAATATACGATTCAACCAACGAACGCGACTTTGCTGATGAGCTTGACTCAAACACGGATGTTGCGGTCTATGTAAAGCTGCCGGACAGCTTCTATATAGCTACGCCGGTGGGCCATTACAATCCGGACTGGGCGATCGCCTTCTATGAGGGTACGGTCAAGCACATATATTTTGTCGCCGAAACAAAAGGTTCCATGTCCTCCATGCAGCTAAGACTGATCGAAGAGTCCAAAATTCACTGCGCCAGAGAGCATTTCAAGGCCATCAGCAACGGAAATGTGGTTTATGACGTGGTCGACAGCTATAAGGCACTGCTTGACAGGGTCATGAAGTGATGACTGGGTAAGTCAAGTACCACCGGCTGAGCCGGTGGCTTGATTAAGCCCTATAAGGGCATGGTACTGGCAGCGCTATTCGCGCTCTGAACAACTGCCAATCGCAAGACTTTTTCAGCGGCCGCCCATGGCGGCTGCTTTTATTTGCGTCCTTCTACCGGCTCACCCGTAAACGGGTCTAAATATTCTTTCATGGATATCTGGTCTGATATTTTATCCTCTTGCAGTTGATTCTGTATATACTTCGCTATCGCATTTTTATTGCGCCCAACTGTATCCACATAATATCCCCTTGCCCAAAAATGTCTATTGGAATACTTGTATTTTAAATTTGCAAATCTATCAAATATCATTAGACTGCTTTTCCCTTTTAATATTCCCATAAACTTTGATACACTTAATTTCGGCGGTATTGATACCAACATATGTATATGATCCGGACACGCATTTGCTTCTATAATTTCTATCCCATTTCTCTCACATATCGTTCTTAGTATCTTCCCTATTTCCGCTCTATATTTTCCGTATATTATTTGCCGTCTATATTTTGGTGCAAATACTATATGGTATTGACATCTCCACTTTGTATGTGATAAACTGTCTATGTCATGTCCCATGACGTCACCTCCTATTTTATTTTGTCTTGCGATTGTCAGTCGCTTCTCATTATATCATAGGAGGTTTCTTTTTCTACTTCTTTCTGTTCAGAGCTTAAGCCCTTTTCTCCACCTGCATTGCAGGTGGTTTTCTTTGCAAGAGAAAGCCCGCAAACCACTTGGTTTGCGGGCTTTTTTCGTGCCAGATTTTATAGTCTTTCGGCATACTCTGATTTGAGTTCTTCGGCAATATAACCGTCACTCATACAATGCATATCCGAAACACCGTTTTTCATAAGTTCGTAAACCTTAGAACCGTAAAACAAACGCAAGGACTCGTCAAGGGATAAACCGGTTTCATTTGCAAACAGCTCCACCACTCTGGCATATTTTTTCTGTAAAAGTACAGGATTGGCGGTCATACAGTTTCACTTCCTTCAAAATGTAAATAATTGTCAATAACCTTTTGATTTCTAAAGCATATCTGCATATTGGGCTTTTCATATCTAAGTCTTTTGATTGCTTCGGACTTATCTATCAAACTGTCAAAATAAAGTTCTACTGTATTAAACACCTTATCGTTAGCTACGCCGCCTGTAACTATATCGTAATTAGAGACATCATTTCCGCTTCGGCACGATATAATAAATTCAAGCCATTTTTCGGAATAAGTCTCAAAGCTCAGAACTTTAAACATATTGTACGCTGTTTCGTCAAAATAATACCTGCTGACGGTGCCGACCTTTCCTCTGCTTTTAAACTTTTCACGCCATTTCACAGCTTGTTCATATATTGCTGTGACGTAAAATCCCCGACCAAAATCCACACGGGACCGTGAGTGCACTACATCGGGAAATGTTACGGGGATATACGAACCGTGATAAACTATCATACTTTCAGACCGGCCTCCCTCATGGCATCAATAATATCCTCAACAATATAGTCTTTCCCCTGTGTATGAAGTATCTCCCGATTAGGGACTATATAGCTGTTGAGGAGGTCACTTTCTTCTGTCAGCATCGTATATATCCTCTCGGCATCCTTCCCTAACGCTGACGCAACATTTTCAATGCAAAAAACCGCAAACTCAAGTTCGTCAGAATTTTTATGCAGTTCATCTGTCCTCACTTCCTTTAACTTAATTTTATCACAAAACATAACATCTGTCAATTATTTTTCACTAATGTATTATATCTATTGTAAGTCTATAATGACGATTTTGTATTATTATAAATTGTATGTTTACAATAGATGTGTTACACATGGCCCCGATAAATATGTCGGAAACAAGTTCCGTCATATTTATCGG
>CANQKL010000111.1 GCA_947624455.1 uncultured Clostridia bacterium | reverse complement strand
TTTATTTGGCCCAGGATATGAAGCTCCAGACCATAATGGATCAGGTGTACTCCGACCCCTCCGCCTTCCCCAAGGGCAGGGGCGAGGTTCAGCCCGAGTCCGCCATGGTCATAATGGACCCCTACACCGGTCAGGTAAAGGCCCTTGTGGGCGGCCGGGGCGACAAGGAGGGCAACCGCACTCTTAACAGGGCCACCCACTCCCACCGCCAGCCCGGTTCCACTATCAAGCCCATCGCCGTTTACGGCCCGGCCATGGAGTACGGCCTTATAACCCCCAACTCCATCATCAAGGACGCTCCCGTAAACTACAACGGCTGGACCCCAAAGAACGTGGACCGTCGCTTCGTGGGCAACGTCACCGTCCGCCGGGCCTTGGCTAACTCCCGCAACGTGCCGGCTGTCAAGGTCTGCCGTTACCTGGGCGTGGATAACTCGTTCAAGTACCTGACCCAGCGGATGCACATTTCCACCCTGGTGGAAAGCCGTCAGGTGGGCGATCAGACGCTGTCCGACAAGGATCTGGCGCCTTTGGCCCTGGGCGGCCTCACTGACGGCGTAAGCGTACTTGAGCTTACGGCGGCGTACTGCCCCTTCGTGAACGATGGCTTCTACATCAAGCCCACCCTTTACACCAAGGTGCTGGACGCCAACGGCAACGTTATACTTAGCGGCGAACCCGTTACCGATATAGCTATGAGCGAAAAGACCGCCGCCGACATGGTATCCATGTTGAAGGACGTTGTCAGCTACGGCAGCGGCACCATGGCCAATTTCAGCGGCATGGAGATTGCCGGTAAGACCGGTACTACCGGTAACGAGGCCAGCAACGACCGCTGGTTCGTGGGCATGACCCCCTACTATGTGGGCGCGGTCTGGTTCGGCTATGACCAGCCCCAGAACCTCAGCGGCTTTTCCTCCAACCCCGCGGCGCAGACCTGGCGCAAGGTTATGCAGCCCATACACAAGGATCTGGAATACAAGGATTTTGAAAAGCCCGGCAAGGAAGTTTCGGTGATGATCTGCTCCGAGAGCGGCCAGCGGGCCAACCCCGACTGTGAGCGGGTGGAGAGCCAGATATTCAAGGTCGGCAGCATACCCACCACCCGCTGCAAGCTCCACCCCATGACCACGGGCAGCAAGACCGTGCTGAGCGAGGGCAGCTACTCCGGCTCCTCCAGCTCGCGCAGAAAGAGCGGCGGCTCCAGCGGTGGTTCCAGCAGCTCGGACGACGATGACGACGATGATGAGGGTCAGACCTCGGCTCCTTCCTCCGGCGGTGAGACAACCGCGCCCAGCGGCGGCGAGACAACGCCTGGCCCCAGCTCGGGTGAAAATATAATAACCGCCGAACCCACCTATCCAACCGGCGGCGGCGAAACTACAGCCCCCAGCGGCGGTGAAACTACCGCGCCCTCCGGCGGCGGCGAGACTACCGCCCCCAGCGGCGGCGGTGAAACTACCGCGCCCTCTGGCGGCGGGGGAACTACCGCTCCCACCGGCGGCGAGACTACCGCCCCCAGCGGCGACAGCGGCTCCTCCGGCGGAGCAGAAACCAGCTCGGAGGGATTTTGATGGAAAACTACACTGAATTTCTGGTAAAGAAAAAATTTGACGGCGCCGACATGGCCCGGTACTGCCTCATCGTGGGGGGACTGTTCGTTATCGTGGGCGGACTGACCTTTTTCCTGGGCTGGGCCAGCGGCCTTGTGGTGCTGATACTGGGGGGTTACGGAGCCTGGTGGCTTTCCTCCGGCCTGAAAAAGGAATTTGAATATATCCTCACCAACGACCACCTGGACGTGGACGTAATATCCGGCGGCAGAAGCCGTCGGCGGCTCTGCGGCTTCGATATGGAGGCTATGGAGCTTTGCGCCCGGGCGGACGACCCCGAAAAAAACGGCGAGATGAAAAGGAGCTTCGCCAAGACCATTCAGGCGGCTTCGTCCCCTAACGCCAAAAACGCCCGCTTCGTCATTTTTGCCGGAGAGGGCGGCTGCGACCTGCTGATATTCGAGCCGAACGACAGGATAGTGGAGGGCATGAGCCTTTACGCCAAAAGCAGGATATTCTAAGGCGGCGCCCGAGAGACCGCCAAGGAGCTTTGCGGCCTCTCGGGCGGGCAGTTCCGCCGTTTCTCACGAAATAACCTGAAAATACGTCATTTCCCAATTTTATCAAAAAATCTGCTGCGCAATACGGTTACAGTCTATGTGCGGTATTGCCTTAATAATAAGGTGTTTGTTATGCGTTTTTTGACTTCAAGTCAGATAAGGGACTTCGAGGGCCGGGTCATTGCCAGCCCCGAGGATTCCCTGCGACTCATCGACAACGCCGCCCACGCCTGCGTCAGGGAGCTGAGTCTCTTTGGCGCGGTTTGCGTTTTTTGCGGCAAAGGGAACAACGGCGCCGACGGTTACCGGACGGCGCTTTTGCTGGCGGAGGCTGGCAAAAAGGTTCAGGCGGTCAGCGTGTATGAGCCGTCCACGCCCGAGTGCGCGGCCTTGGCGGCGGACTGCCGCCGGGCGGGGATAGAGATCGTCCCGCTGGAAAAGCTGGAAAAGGCTCCCGAATGTGAGGCGGCGTTGGACGCCGTCCTTGGCATCGGCGCCAGGGGCGAGGTTACCGGCGCGGCCAGGAAGGCCGTCGAGCTTATCAACTCCATGGACGCTTTCGTGGTCTCGGCCGACATACCCAGCGGGCTGGACGCGGACAGGGGCCGTCCCCTGGGGGCGTGCGTCAGGGCGGACAAAACCGTCACCTTTACCGCCCCTAAAACCGGTATGATCGCCAATGACAGCGTGGAGTGGTGCGGCGAGATCGTGGTTCGGGACGCGGGCGTTCCGGTGGACTGGGAGCGGGTTCCCCCATCTCAGCCCATGCCCATAACCCCCGCTCTGGCGGCGGATATCCTGCCCCGGCGGCCCCGGCTGTCCCACAAGGGGACTTTTGGGCGGCTGCTGCTCATGGCGGGCAGCCCCGGCATGATGGGAGCCGCGTCCATGGCGGCCAGGGCCGCTCTGAGGGGCGGCTGCGGCCTTGTGACCGTGGCCTGCCCAAGGGGGACGGAGAGCTTTATGAACCTGATGGCTCCCCAGGCCGTGGCCCTGCCCACGGAGAGCTTTGACGCCGGAGATATGAGGCTGGCGAGGGCGGTGGGTTCCGCCTCGGCCATAGTCATGGGGCCGGGCAGCGGCTCCAGCCTCGGCCCCGAGTTTATCGGCGAGACAGTAAGGGCCGCTCGGGGGCCGGTGATCCTTGACGCCGACGCTTTGAACGCCCTGTCCGGCAAGGCGGAACAGCTTAGCGGCGGAAATGTGGTGATAACTCCTCACCCCATGGAATTTTCCAGGCTGACGGGGAAAAGCGTGGAGGATATCGAGGCGGACCGCCTCGGCGCGGCGAGAGATTTTGCCGCCCGCTGCGGCGTCACTGTCCTGCTGAAGGGCGCGCGGACGGTCATAGCCGAGCCTGGCGGGGAGACCTGGGTTTCCCTGATCTCCACCTCGGCTCTGGCCCGGGGCGGCAGCGGTGACATACTCTCGGGGCTGCTGGGTTCGTTGTGCGCCCAGGGGCTGTCGGCCCCGGAGGCGGCCGCGCTGGCCGTGTATCTCCACGGGCGCAGCGGCGTTATAAGCGGCGAAAAGTGCGGCGAATACGCGGTTACTGCCGACGATATAATATATAATCTGAAATATGCTTTTATGGAGGTCGAGGGCTATGAGCGGACACGGAAGAATATGGGCCGAGGTTGATTTGAAGGCTATTGGGGAAAATATGCGTAATATACGCGGCATCACCGACCCCCGCGCCATGGTCATGGGCGTGGTAAAGGCCGACGGCTACGGTCATGGGGCGGCGGAGGTTTCGAGGGAGCTGCTCAAAAACGGAGCCAGCCGGCTGGCGGTAGCCACTGTGGACGAGGCGGCGCAGCTGCGGGCCCGCTTTCCGGACACCCCAATAATGATGCTCAGCGGGGCCGACGGGGATAACGCCGCCGATATTGTGCGGCTGGACGTGATACCCACGGTCTTTGACCTGGAGCTGGCTAAGGCGTTCAGCCGGGAGGCCGCCGCTCAGCACAAGACCGTGAAGGTGCATCTCAAGCTGGACACCGGCATGAACCGCATCGGCCTTTACTATTCCGACCCGAAGCTGACCCAGACTGTCCGGGCCATAGCCGACCTGCCGGGGATAGAGATAGAGGGCGCTTTCACCCATTTTTCCAAGGCGGACGAGGCGGACAATTCCTACCAGAAAACCCAGTTTCGCCGGTTCATTCAGTGCGTTGAAAAAATAGAGGGGGCGGGGGTACCCATAAAGATAAAGCACTGCTGCAACAGCGCCGCCATAATGAACGCTCCCGAGATGCACCTGGACATGGTTCGGGCGGGAATAGTGCTGTACGGCCTTTACCCCTCGGAGGAGGTGGACAAAAGCCGCCTGCCGCTCCGGCCCGACATGAGCCTCAAGGCCCGTATCTCGCAGATAAAGACCGTACCCCGGGGGGCTTTGGTCAGCTACGGCGGCGTTTTCGCCGCGCCGGAGGATATGCCCGTCGGCACCGTGAGCGCCGGTTATGCCGACGGATACTCCCGAGCCTTGAGCGGAAAGGCCCAGGTGATCGTCGCCGGAGAAAAAAGAGACGTTCTGGGAAGAATTTGCATGGATCAATGTATGATTGACCTAAGAAATGTTCAAAATATCTCTGTAGGCGACAGCGTGGTCCTGTTCGGGAGCGAAAACGGGCAGACCATACCTGTTGAGGAGATTGCGGAAAAAATGGGTACCATAAACTACGAGATCGTCTGCACCATAGGGAAGCGCGTTCCACGGATCTACATATAGCACTGGGAAAGTGAGTGTTATAGCGGCGCGTTTTCCAAAGTTTGAGGTTTGACGCCGGAGCATATTTGTTGTATAATATTCATATATAATAGGGATGGGTTCCCGTATGTGAAGGAGGAACAAATATGCCGGAGCACTGTGAAAAGGAGATCTCACTGAGCCTGCCCGACGCCATGCTGTCGGAGATAGACTTTCTCGCCAGACTGGAGCATAACAGCCGCAACGACTTTATCGTTCAGATCGTTCGGTCGTATCTGAAGGAGAAGCGGCGGCTGGAGCTGAAATCCCTGATGCGGGCCGGGTATCTGGAGATGGCGGAGATAAATCTGAAAATCGCTAATGAAGCCCTTTCGACTGATGAAATTGCGTTGTACGCCTACGAAAATTTTATCGGAGAGTGAAGTTTCAGTGATCGTAAAGCGAGGCGACATTTTTTACGCGGATCTGAGTCCCGTGGTGGGTTCGGAGCAGGGCGGCGTGCGGCCGGTGCTGGTGGTGCAGAACGATGTGGGCAATAAGTACAGTCCCACCGTCATTGCCGCCGCCATCACCAGCCGTATAAACAAGGCCAAGCTGCCCACCCATATCGAGATAGAGGCGGCTCAGTACGGCCTCCAGAAGGACAGCGTAGTGCTGTTGGAGCAGATAAGGACCATAGATAAAAGGCGCCTTCGGGAAAAGATCGGGCGATTGGACGAATTGCAGATGGTAAAGGTCAACGACGCAATTTCGGTCAGCTTTGGGCTGAGCGGTCGCTGACGCGGCGAAAACAGGATGAAAAGGCGCGGGGGAGCCGTAAGCTCCCCCGCGCCTCAGACTGTCGAAGAAGCCATCTCAGCGTAAGCAGGGATGGCTTCCTCACACATAATTTCATACATTTT
>CANQKL010000110.1 GCA_947624455.1 uncultured Clostridia bacterium | reverse complement strand
AGTGAACGAGCTTCAGGGCCTGATAGGGTTTAAAATAGATAAAATCCAGCAGCCGGAGCGGGATATGGTCGTACTCGTGCTGCGGTCAGCGGGCGAGGCGCGGCGACTGCTGCTCAGCGCCAACAGCGCCAATCCCCGTATAAATCTTACCGAAAGCCGGTTTGAGAATCCGTCCGCCCCGCCGATGTTCTGTATGCTGCTGCGTAAGCACTTGGGCGGGGGCAGAGTCGCGGCGGTGCGCCAACTGGGTTTTGAAAGAATTGTCGATATTGAGATTGAAAGCTATACCGAGCTGGGTGATCTGACCCCAAAGCACCTGCTTTGTGAAATAATGGGCCGCAACAGCAATTTGATCTTTCTCAATGACGATATGAAGATAATTGACAGCGTGAAGCACGTGGATCTTACGGTCAGCTCCGTCCGCAATGTGCTGCCGGGGCTTAAGTATATGCTTCCGCCGGACAGCGGCAGGCTTGACCCTATGGAAGCAAAGTCCCGAGATTTCCTGAAGGTGCTGGAGTCAGCTGAGGACGGAGTGCCTGCCGACAAGGCTATAACCTCGGGAGTTGGCGGCATAAGTCCCCTTTTGGCCAGGGAATGTCTGTTTTCCGCCTGCGGCGACGGAAATATCGCCGTTGGCGAAATGACGCCGAATATGAAGCAAAAGACCGCCGTTAAGCTGGAAAATCTTTTTGACCGGGTACGGGCCGGAGATTTTGAACCCTGCCTGCTGGTCAAGGAGGACGGCGGCGCGGCTGATTTCGCTCCCTTCCTGATCCGCCAGTACGGCGGTCGTATGAGTCTGCGCCCTATGCCTTCCGTCAATGACGCGGTGGAGGAGTTCTACCGGCTTCGCGACAGGGACGCCCGTATGAAAAATCATAGCGCCGCTATTTCCCGAGTGCTTGGGAACAGCCTTTCAAGGGCCACAAAAAAGCTCGCTCTGCTGGAAAACGACCTCAAAGCCTCTCTTGACAGGGAAAAGTACAGGATATACGGGGATATGCTCTCCGCAAACATCCATCTTGTAAATAGAGGGGATAAGAGCGTTACCGTCGTGAACTATTACGACGAGGATCAAAAAGAAATAACCATCCCCCTTGACATTACCAAGTCCCCGTCCCAGAACGCGAAAAGCTTTTACAACAAATACCGCAAAGCCAAGAACACCGAGCTTTACGCCCGGGAGCAGATAGAGGCCACAAAAACTGAGATACAGTACCTTGAATCCGTGATTCTTTCGGTCGAAAACGCCCACAGTCTGTCGGAACTGGCCGAGATCAGGGCCGAGCTTGAAGCCGAGGGCTACATCAAAACGGAGACCGGAAAAAAGCCCCGCCGACCCGCTCCTTCTCAGCCGATGGAATTTGAATACGGTGGCTATACCATACTCGTCGGGCGCAATAACGTCCAAAACGACTATCTGACGCTAAAAATAGGACGGAGTCGCGATCTCTGGCTCCACACGAAAAACATACCGGGGAGCCATGTCCTGATAAAATATCAGGGCGAGGACTTCCCTCCGGATGTCATTACCGCCGCCGCGTCTCTTGCGGCCTGGTTCTCAAAAGGGAAAAATTCCCCAAAGGTTGAAGTGGATTACTGCCCGGTCAGCCATGTGAAGAAGCCGGGCGGCGCTAAAGCGGGCATGGTGATATACGAAGGATACAGTACGGCTCTTGTGGAGCCGGGAAAGGAGCTGGCGGAAAAAAGTGGACAGAATTCTTGATACGATAAAAAAGCCTAACGACGTTAAAAAGCTTACTTACACTCAGTTGGAGATCCTCGCCAATGAACTGAGAGAGAAAATAATGACTGCGGTGGCCGAAAACGGCGGCCATTTGGCAAGCAATCTTGGGGCGGTGGAGCTGACTCTGGCCGCCTGCCGTGCGCTGGATCAGCCAAAGGACAAGCTTATTTGGGACGTGGGACACCAGTCCTACGCCTACAAGCTGCTGACAGGGCGCAGCCTTGAAAAGCTTCGGCATATAGATGGAATCAGCGGCTTCTGCTGCCCCGAAGAATCCGAGTATGATTTTTCAGTCACGGGCCACAGCTCCGCCTCCCTGTCCACCGCCATCGGGGCGGTGGTGGCCAACGAGATAACCGGCGGGGACGGTCGGATCTGTGTCGTTATCGGGGACGGAGCCCTCACCGGCGGCCTCGCGATGGAGGCCATCGACCATATAGGACATTTGGGCAAGCCTTTGCTCATAATACTGAATGACAACGAGATGTCCATAACAAAAAACGTCGGCGGAATTTCCCATGCCCTAACAAGGGCCAGGTCGGGCTTGGGCTATCGAAAAATGAAGGACAAGGTTGAGGCCAAGCTAAAAAAATTCCCGGGTCTGTATTCCGCCACCCGTTTTGTTAAGGAGCATATAAAGTACGCCGTGTCCGCCGGAACGTTCTTTGAGTCTGTGGACGTTACATATCTCGGCCCTGTAAACGGTCACAATATACCGGAAATGGAGGAAATATTTAAGCGCGCCCTTACCATGGACGAACCCGTGCTGGTTCATGTGGTCACTCAGAAGGGCAAAGGCTATTCCTACGCCGAGACCGCGCCGGAAAAGTACCATGGAGTTTCGCCCTTTGAGCTTGAAGCCGGGATAAAGGAAAACATGGGAAGCAGCTATTCGGCTGTTTTTGGTGAGACTATGTGCGCTCTGGCCGATGAAATTCCAAATCTGGCGGTCGTAACTCCGTCAATGACGCTGGGAAGCGGACTCATGGACTTTTCGAGAAAATATGTGGACCGCTTCTTTGACGTGGGCATAGCCGAGGGCCACGCCGTCACCTTCGGGGCGGGCTTGGCCTTGGGCGGGATTGTTCCCGTTATAAGCGTATATTCTTCCTTCCTTCAGAGGGCCTATGACAATGTTATTCACGACCTTGCTATTTCCGGCCTTCACGCCGTGCTGGCCATAGACAGGGCGGGATTGGTTCCCGGAGACGGCGCCACTCATCAGGGAGTTTTTGACGTGGCTTTCCTTTCCGCCATACCTAACGTGGCTATACTTGCTCCATCGTGCCTGGAGGAGCTGAAAAAGATGCTCGTTTATGCGGTAAAGGAGCATAAAGGCCCGATCGCCGTTCGCTATCCCAGGGGCAGCGAGAGCCGTTCCTTTGATAACGGCGACTTCGTGCTGGGCAGGGCAAAGGTTCTGCGCCAGGGAACGGATCTGACCATAGCCGCCTATGGCTCCATGGTCGGCAGGGCCATGGACTGCGCGGAAAAACTTGACGAGGTTATTGATTTGAGATCCGTCAAGCCTATTGATACTGCCACAATCTATAAAAGTCTGGCTAAGACAGGAAAATTGGTGTTCATGGAGGAGGTAGTTCGCTGCGGCGGCATAGGCGAACAGCTTGTGACCAACCTGATGCTGCGCGGTAAGGTCTTACGCGCCAAGCTCATCTCGCTGCCAGACGGCTTTGTACCCCATGCCACTATGGGAGAGCTGGAGGAATGTTACGGACTTACTCGGGAAAAGCTTGCCGCCTCCATAGAAGAATGGATGAGAGACAATGGCTAAACGGCTTGACGTGATCCTGGTTGAAAAGGGGCTTGTCGGCGGACGCGACGCGGCAAAGCGCCTTATTGCCGAGGGAAAGGTGTATGTCAACGGCCGTCCGGCGGTCAAGGCGGGGCAGGACGCCGAGGGGGCGGAGATAGAGCTGAAGGGCGAACCCTTGAGGTACGTGAGCAGAGGCGGGCTGAAGCTGGAAAAGGCCGTTACGGCCTTTGGGATCGACCTTCGTGGAAAGACGGCGGTCGATATAGGAGCTTCCTCCGGGGGCTTCACCGACTGTATGCTCCAGTGCGGAGCCGCCAAGGTCTATGCGGTAGATGTGGGCCATGGGCAGCTTTCCCCAAAGCTTGCAGAGGACGAACGGGTCGTCAACATGGAGGGTACCGACGCGCGCGCCGCCGCGCTGGCGGAAAAGGTCGATTTTGCCTCGGTTGATGTCGCTTTTATTTCTCTGCGGCTGGTTTTGCCGGCTGTAAAGGAGCTTCTCAAGGAGGGCGGCGAGTTGGTCGCCCTTATAAAGCCCCAGTTTGAGGCCGGCAGGGAGCATCTTAATAAAAAGGGAGTCGTCAGGGATCCAGCCGTTCGTCGGCGAGTCGTGGAGGATATCGTCGGTTTTGCCGCCGCGCTGGGCTTTTATGTGGAGGGGGTAGAAGCCTCTCCCATACTTGGGCCGGAGGGAAACGCCGAGTTTTTGCTCTATGCTAAAAACGGTGTTCAAGGCGGTGTAAACCTTGACATATTGCATAAAATTAACACATTATTTACAAACATACCACCGAATGTATGATAATATATTGGGGTGGTATATTAATCTTTCCCAAGATTCGGGAGGTTTTTCTATGGAGAATAAAAGCGGGCTTTATCCCGGCTTAAAAGGCTTTGATACGCCTGACGAAAGGGTCACGGATTTTGTGCGCGGCCTTGGGGTAAAGACTGAGGATATCATTGTCGCCGCCAAAAGCGATCTTGGCGCCGACGGGAACTACTGTGAGGTCTGGCTCATGGCCGATGAAAAGCGGCTCATCGTGGCCCGGCCTGACAACGGGGCCTTTGAGACGTATAGCTTTGACCAGTGGGAGATCAGGGTTGAGAACTATTTGACTACCGGCGCGGTGCTGGCTATAAGCGGGGATGCGGAGACTGTCGCCGCGGCCTTCACCGATTCCTGCGGCAGAACCGTCGGCAACCTTTGCCGTGTGTGCGAAAGGCTCCGCGAGGGGAAACCGCTTATGGACGAGGATTTCCATCGGGGCGAGGAGGACAGGGTCTGTCCCAAATGCGGCACTCCTTATCAGCAGGGCCGCCGCACCTGTCCAAAGTGTCAGAGTAAGAAAAAGCTTTTCCTTCGTGTTCTGGGCTATATGCCCAGGTATAAAAAGGAGCTGGCCCTTGTAATGGTCATGATAATCCTTAGCAGCCTTGTGGGCCTTCTGCGGCCTTATTTGAACGGCAGCACCCTCTATGACCAGGTGCTTACGGAGGGGGGCAGGTATTACGGACATATCGTGGAATTTGTGCTGCTCATGATCGGACTTGAGCTGTTGACTCTGACCGTAAACATTATGCAGGGGCGCGTTGGAGCGGCCGTATCCAGCAAAATAATCTACGACATCAAAAGCGAGGTTTTCGGAGCCATGCAGAAGCTCAGCATGAGCTTTTTTAACTCCAAGCACACCGGCAACTTGATGAACCGCGTAAATTCCGACGCCCTTGACATACAGTACTTTTTGAACGATGGTTTGCCTCAGTTCATCGTAAACGCTATTACGATAATCGGTATAGGCAGCGTGGTATTTTTTACAAATCCTCTGCTGGCTGTGCTGATAATGCTGCCGATCCCGCTTATAGTTTACATAATTAAAAAGGTCATACCCAAGTTTAACCGCTTCAAGTGGATCGGCTGGCACAAATCCAGCAAGCTTAACAGTATCATCAACGATTCTCTCCTTGGCGTTAGGGTGGTAAAGGCCTTCGGTAAGGAGCAAAGCGAGGTCAGCCGGTTCGAGGGTGCCACTCAGGAGCTTTACGACGTGCGCGTGCGTGAGGGACTTATGTCCGCCCGCATTTTCCCGATGCTGAACTATCTTATGACCATTGGCGGCCTTTTTGTATGGGGACTTGGGGGCTGGCAGGTGCTGGACGGACGCATGAGCTTCGGCACGCTTATGACCTTTGTGGGCTACATAGGTA
>CANQKL010000109.1 GCA_947624455.1 uncultured Clostridia bacterium | reverse complement strand
AGGCTCACCGTCCGCAAGTTCATTGGCTGCGTGATCGGCTTCGCGGGCGTGGTCATCATAAATTTTGGAGGCGGAACGCTGAACGGAGGAATAAGCCTGATGGGAGAGGGCTTCGTTTTCTTTTCCACCTTTGCGTACGCCGTGTCGTCAATAATCATGAAGGGCTATTCCCGCCGGGCGGATCCGGTCATGCTGAGCGGCTGGCAGTTCATTTTCGGGGGACTTATCATGACAGCGGCGGGACTGGCCTTTGGCGGCAGGATAGGAACGTTCAGCGCCGCCGGAGCGGGTATGCTGCTGTATTTAGCCTTTGTTTCGGCCGGAGCCTATTCGCTGTGGTCGGTGCTGCTGAAATATAATCCTGTTTCAAGGGTGTCAGTTTTCGGATTCATGAATCCGGTGTGCGGGGTGCTGCTTTCAGCCTGGCTGCTGGGCGAGAGCGCCGCGGCTTTGGGACTGAGGAGCGTGGCTGCGCTGGCGCTGGTCTGCTTAGGGATATATGTTGTAAACGGAAAAGCTCCCTCGGAGTGACCGCTGTCCATGGCCCCATTAAACCAACAATAGCTTCCCGACGAATAAAGCTTTGTCAAGATGAAAAAATATCCCGCGTTCTCCGTTGGTCGGAAATGCGGGATATTTTTATTTATGTGAAAAGACAGCGGGTAAGCTTCCCCTGCATCCAGGCCACTACCGGGCCGCAGAAAAAGGCCACCGCCACGGTCACTATTCCAACCGAGCCGCCGAGGACGAAGCCCGCGCCCATGAACGCCAGATCCCAGAGCATCCTGACGCTTCTAAAGGACAGCCTTTTGACTCGGCTCGATATGATAAAGGGAAGAGCGTCATAGGGGGAGGAACCCAGGCCCGAACACATATACGCCGCCGCGCCAAACAGCAGCCCTCCAAGGCCTGGGAGCAATAGGCCCCAGCGGACAGCCGTCCGATCAAAAAAGCCCGAGGGCAGCGCCAACCTCCATATCCAGGTGAAAAAATCTGATATGTAGCCAAGAAAGCACATATTTCCCACAGTGCCAAAGCCTATGTAGCTCATATCAAAGCGGAGAACGAAAGCGAAGGTCACAAGGTGGCATAGCAGCTGACAGGTGCCAAAGCTGAGACCAAGGCGGCTTACCACGCCCTGAGTCAGGCAGGAGCAGGGATCAACGCCTAAGTCTATGGCCCGGAGTATGGACAGGCCGAAGCCCTGGACCGTTACTCCCAGTACCATCGTCAATAGCCGCCGCAAAAAGGGCCTAGGCCTTGAAAAGCAGGTAATGCGTTTAGTTGACGGCATTTATGAACACCCCCGTTAGGCGAAGATATAATATAGGTACAATAAAGCCTTGGCTTTATTGTACCACCTTAGCAATGAAATTGCAAGAGAAAACGCCAAAAAATCCACTCTCGCCCGAGGGAAAGTCCCATAGGGCCGTTATTTTGCATGACGCGCCTTTTTTTTTGGATTTTACATAGATTTTACAAAATATTGATAACAGATTTGATATTTTTGGTGTACAATAAAAATAGGTTTGACCACCGTCAAAAAGGAGCTGACTGGCAATGATTTTTCTTGTGGAGGACGATAATTCTATCCGTGAGCTTATGATATACGCTCTAGATTCTGCCGGATTTAAGGCCGCGGGCTTTCAGTGCGGAGCCGACTTTTTCGCCGCCATGGAGCGGGAGACGCCCGAACTTGTAATGCTCGACATAATGCTGCCGGGCGAGAATGGTATCGACATACTTAAGCGGCTGAAATCTTGTGCCGCCACGGCGGAGATTCCGGTGATCATGGCCTCGGCCAAGGGAACGGAGTATGACAAGGTGACGGGACTCAACCTGGGCGCCGACGATTATCTTGCCAAGCCCTTTGGCATGATGGAGATGGTTTCCCGAGTGAAAGCGGTGCTTCGCCGAAGCCGACCTAAAGAGGGCCGCGTCCTGCGCCTTGGAGAGCTGGAAATGAACGCCGCTGAGCATATTGTCAGCGTGGGAGGGGAGAGGACGGCCCTCACTTTAAAGGAATATGAACTTCTTCAACTGTTTATGGAAAATATCGGGAAGGCTTTCACCCGTGAACAGCTATTGCAAAGGGTATGGGGCGCCGATTATATAGGCGAAACGCGCACGGTCGATGTTCATATAGGTACTCTGCGCTCCAAGCTCGGCTCCATGGGCGGCTGCATCGAGACAGTTCGCGGTGTGGGCTACCGAATGGAGGCGAAATTATGACTAAAAGTATTTTCAAATCGATTTGCATTGTCACCTTCAGCGTATTTTTCGCTTCCGTCATTCTGTTCATGGGCGCACTTTACACATATTTTTCCAACGTTCAGCGCACCCAGCTCAAAATGCAGACCGATCTTGCCGCTCAGGGCGTGAACAACGAGGGCGACAAATATTTTGACGGCCTAAAAGTAAACGATTACCGCATTACTTGGATAGACTCCGGCGGGAAAGTGCTATATGACAGCAGATCCGATTATTCTGAAATGGAAAACCATTTGGAAAGAGAGGAGATCAAGGAGGCCTTTGAGACTGGCTTTGGCGAGAGCGCCCGGTTTTCCGCCACTATGATGGAGCGGTCTATTTACTGTGCCAAGCTTTTGCCGGACAATACGGTACTGAGGCTTTCAATAGCCCAGAATACTCTGTTTACGCTGCTGATAGGTATGCTCCAGCCCATCTGTATCATATTTGTCGCCGCGCTGGCTCTGGCCCTGATATTGGCGTCACGCCTGTCCAAGGGCATAGTAAGGCCCCTCAACGAGCTGAACCTTGACGAGCCGCTTAATAATGACGTGTATGACGAGCTTTCTCCGCTGCTTGGCCGTATTGCCGCGCAGCAGCGTCAGATCAGGGACCAGATGGAGGAGCTGAGTCGAAAGCGGAGCGAGTTTGAAGCTATAACCACTGGAATGGCGGAGGGCATAGTGCTTCTCAATGATAAAAGGGTCATCGTTGGCATAAATCCTGCCGCCGCCCGGCTTTTCGGAACTGACAGCTCTTGCGTGGGCAAGTATTTGACGTTGCTGAACCGCAGCTTTGAGCTTCAAGAGCTGTTGCAGAAAGCGGGAGACGGCAAGCACGCCGAGATGATCATGGATCTAAACGGCAGCCTGTACCAGTTTGACGCAAGCCCCATTTTTTCGGATGGCTTCGTATCGGGAGCGGCGCTTTTGACGCGGGATGTCACAGAAAAGGAAAAGGCCGAGCAGATACGCCGCGAGTTCACGGCAAATGTGTCTCACGAACTGAAAACTCCCCTTCAGGCCATCTCCGGCAGCGCTGAACTCATGGTGAACGGAATGGTCAAAAAAGAGGATATCCCCGAATTTTCGCGTCGTATATATGCGGAGGCTCAGCGCATGATATCCCTTGTTGAAGATATTATAAAGCTCTCCCACCTGGACGAGGGAGCCAACGATATGAAGAGGGAAAATACCGACCTTTACGCCTTGGGCGCCGAGGTGGTGCGGAGCCTGCGACCCCAGGCCGAGGCGGCGGGAGTGAAGATCAGTCTCAACGGAGGAACCGCCATGGTCTATGGCGTTAAGCAGCTTCTTCACGGGATAATATACAACCTCTGCGACAACGCTATAAAGTATAACCGCAGGGACGGCAGCGTGACGGTCACAATACAAAATGAGGGCAACAGCCCAACGCTGACCGTTGCCGACACAGGTATAGGGATCCCTCCGGAGCATCAGGAACGGGTCTTTGAGCGGTTTTACCGGGTGGATAAAAGCCACTCCAAGGAAATCGGCGGCACAGGGCTGGGACTTTCCATCGTCAAGCACGCGGCGAAGCTCCATAACGCGAAAATCGAGCTGAACAGCGCGGCGGGCGGCGGGACAACTATAAAGGTCAGTTTCCCAGGGGCATAATGACAGTTCGACACTAAGGGGGATGATTTTTGTGGATATATTTGACTTACTGACGCTTGTTGGCGGACTGAGCCTGTTCCTGTTTGGAATGAACGTCATGGGGCAGGCGTTGGAACGCCGGGCGAGCGGAAAGCTGCGGTCTCTTTTGAGCAAGCTGACCACCAACTGGGCGGCGGGGCTTTTGACCGGTATGGGGATCACGGCCGTTATACAAAGCTCCTCCGCCACCACGGTAATGGTCGTAGGCTTTGTAAATTCCGGACTCATGACCCTTAAACAGGCTGTCAACGTTATTATGGGAGCGAACATCGGCACCACGGTCACGGCATGGGTGCTGAGTCTCGCGGGCATCGACAGCGGCAACGTGTTTGTACAACTGTTGAAGCCCTCGTCTTTCACGCCGGTACTTGCGCTGATAGGCATAATATTTTATATGTTCTGCAAAAGCGCGGGGAAAAAGGATACCGGCATGATACTGCTGGGGTTTGCCACGCTGATGTTTGGCATGGAGACTATGTCCGGCGCGGTTACAGGTCTGCGGGAAGCACCATGGTTCCAGAGCCTTTTCGTCTTGTTCCGCAGTCCGGTGCTTGGCGTTTTGGCGGGAACTTTACTGACGGCGATCATCCAGTCAAGCTCCGCGTCGGTGGGAATTTTGCAGGCTTTGTCAGTCACAGGCCAGGTGACATACGGCGCGGCCATACCGATTATCATGGGCCAGAACATCGGCACCTGCGTGACGGCCATAATATCCTCGGTGGGGGCCAATAAAAACGCCAAAAGAGCGGCGATGGTTCACCTTTCCTTCAATATGATCGGCACAGCTGTGTGGCTGACGGTTTTTTGCATTGTAAAAGCGGCTTTTTCTCCGCCGCTCCTGGACGCGCCAGCCTCTCTGTTCGGTATTGCCGTGGCCCACTCAGTCTTTAACGTGCTTTGCACTATACTAATGCTGCCGCTTTCCGGCTTCCTGGAAAAGCTGGTGACTCGCCTCGTCCCGGACTCCAGACAACCGGAGGCTCAGGCGGAGCTGGACGAGCGTCTGCTGACTACCCCTCCCATAGCCTTGCAGCGTTGTCGCGAGGTGGCGGCGGACATGGCGAAGATCGCTGTGGCCTCTCTTAAAGAAAGTCTTGCGGCTTTCAAGGAGTATACTCCGGAGCTTGCTCGGTCAATTCGTGAAAAGGAGGAAAAAACCGACCGCTATGAGGACATACTGGGAACCTATCTTGTGAAACTGAGCGCGAAGCGGATAAGCGAGTCTGACAGCGCCGAGGCGGCGAAGCTGCTTAAGATCATCGGCGATTTTGAGCGCATATCTGACCATAGCGTGAACCTGCTCGGCTCTGTGGAGGAACTTAGAGATAAGGGGTTGGAGTTTACAGGGGACGCAGTAGCAGAGCTGTCGGTGATATCAGCCGCTGTGAGCGAGGTGCTGGATCTTTCGCTGGACGCTTTTCTGAACGACGATCTTTCGAGCGCTTCTACGGTGGAGCCTCTTGAGCAGGTCATAGACTATCTCAAGGAGCAGCTGCGCACCCGTCACATACTTCGTTTGCAGCAGGGGGTATGTACCATAGACGCGGGCTTTATATGGGCGGATCTGCTCACTAATCTGGAGCGCACCTCTGACCACTGTTCAAATATCGCCGGTTGCGTGCTGGATATGGCGCATAACAATATGAATTTGCACGAGTCCCTGCGTGAGATCAGGAATGACAGCGAGGATTTTCGCCAGAAATTCAAGATGTATAAGAGTAAGTACATTCTGACAAGGGCTTGACAAAAGGGGCTGTAAAAAAATGGCGCAGACCGTTCAAGGGCTGGAAGTCTTTAATTAAGGCAAATTTATGTATTGATAAACACGGCAATAAAATCAAAACTATGAATTGATGTGGAAAAACCGCC
>CANQKL010000108.1 GCA_947624455.1 uncultured Clostridia bacterium | reverse complement strand
GGCAGCTTCAGCGCCGGCGTCAACAGTTACCTAAACGATCACTTTCCTTACCGTGGTTCCCTGCTGAACATAGGTCAGTCGGTCGACTCCGTTATACGCTATCACGACGCCGAGGCCGAGATCATTCCCGGCGCGTCCAATACCGGCGGCAACGGGGAATACGCGCAGGTCACCAACGACATCCTTCTGTGCCGCGATAGGGCCATGGAGATGTTCGAGTACAATTACAACGATATCCAGACCTATGCCGCCAGCGTAAATCATTTACAGGAACACATCAATAGTCTGAACCCCAACACCCGGGTGTTCTCCATGATGATACCCACCGCCTTTGAGTTCTACGCTCCCGAAAAATATCGTGAGGGCTTCCGCTGTCAGAAGAACGCCATAGATCAGCTTTACGGTATGTTTTCCGATTATGTAACCCCCGTAAACGTATATGACGCTCTTAACGAGGCGGTAAACCGCAACGAATACATCTACTTCCGCACCGACCACCACTGGACTGTAAGGGGCGCCTATCAGGGTTATACCGAGTTCTGCAAGGCCGCCGGTCTTGCCCCCTATTATCCTCCCACGACCTACAGCGTCGCCGGTATCTTCCTGGGTACTATGTATTACTCGACTATGAGGAACGAGCTTCTTGCGCGGCCTGACTTTGTGGAGGTTCATATGCCTCCCGAAGTGGTAAAGTGCTACGGCTACGCCGACGCGGAGCTGAACACCGAGTATGAATTCTTCCCCCTGTCAGACCCCGGCAACTCCATCAACAAGTACCTCACCTTCATGGGTGGAGATAAGCCCCTCGTTCACATGATAGGTAAAAACACCAACGGAAAGAGTCTGCTTCTGATAAAGGATTCTTTCTCAAACGCTATGGCGATGTTCTTCCTTGGCAACTATGAGAACGTATGGCTCCTTGACCCGAGACTGACTCAGACCGACATCGCCCAGTTCTGCAAAAAGCACAGCATTGACGACGTGCTTGTGGAAAACTACGCCCTCGTCCTCAAGAACACCGGCATGGCCAGCATCTTCGACCTCCTTCGTCCGGCGGACGAGGAGACGGTTGACGCCCAATAAATAAAAAAATTTCATAAAAAATACAAAAAACACTTGCATTTATTCTCTAATTGTGGTAAAGTATTAGAGTATGATGTATGCAATTTATACGGAGGTGTAATAAAATGACTTTGGCCGCCACACTTGTATATCTCGTGATCGCGCTGGTGCTTACTGTGATCGTTCTGCTTCAGGAGGGCAAGGATCCCAGAGATTCCGCTATTATGGGCGGATCTTCCGATACCTTCTTCGGTAAGAACAAGGCTCATACAATGGAAGGCTTTATGGAAAAGCTTACGAGCGTTTTTGCCGTTCTGTTTTTCGTTCTCTCCATTGTCCTTTCCCTTAACTTCTTTAAGTAAGGAAAGCAGTCAGGCGCCTACGCGGCGCCTGTTTTTATTTTAAATTTGACGAAAAGGATGACAATATGACAAGACGAGAAAAAATCCGTCAGTTTGTGGGGGCCAGCGACTACCGTCCCGTCAGCCGGAGCGCGTTGGCGGCGGCCATGGGCATCGAAGATAAAAGTCTCCCCCACTTCAATCGCGAGCTGGACTGCCTGCTGAGCGAGGGCGAGCTGGTAGAGAGCCGCAAGACCGGCCGCATACAAACCCTCGAGGCTACCGGCCTTAAAAAGGGAATACTCCGAGTTAACCCCAAGGGCTTTGGCTTTGTAGCGCGGGACGAGGGCGAGGATCTGTACGTCCGGGGCGAGGACTTCCGTACCGCCATAAACGGCGACCTTGTCCTTGTACACCCCGCCGCCCGGGAAAAGGATGGCCGCACCCGCTGGGCGGTATACCGCGTTCTGCGACGCGGCGCTGAAAAAATCGTTGGCAAGCTCCGGCTATATCCAGGGCTTGGCATAGTTACGCCGGACAACGACCGGCTTCCCCGAGAGATCTTTGTTACCGACAACGGCAAGGCCCTTGACGGTCAGAAGGTGCTGGTCAAAATAACCGACTACACCTTGGACGGCAGTCTCCATGGCGAAATAATCGAGGCCCTTGGCTTCCCTGACGATTTTGGCGTGGACGTGCTGTCCATAATACGCGACTACGACTTTGAAACGGAGTTTCCCAAAGCGGTTCTGTCAGCAGCGGCCTCTGTTCCAACCGAAATTTCGCCCGAAGAATTAGACGGACGCCTCGATCTGCGTGAAAAAAAGATAATAACAATTGACGGCGACGACTCAAAGGATCTGGACGACGGGGTTTCCCTGGAAAAGACCGATAAAGGCTGGCGGCTGGGAGTACACATAGCGGATGTCAGCGCTTATGTCCGCCCCGGCTCCGCCCTGGATCGGGAAGCACTCAAGCGTGGGACAAGCGTATATCTGGTGGACAGGGTGGTACCCATGCTGCCTCCGAGGCTCAGCAACGGCATTTGCTCCCTTAACGAGGGCGCGGATCGGCTGACCCTTTCGGTGCTTCTGGACATGGACGGTAACGGAGTCGTCCAAAGGAGCGAATTTCACAAGTCCGTTATCCGTTCCGCCCACCGAATGACCTATAACAACGTAGAAAAAATATTTAAAGGCGACAAGGAGCTGGAGGAACGCTATTCTGACGTGGCGCCCATGCTCCGAGATATGCGCGCTCTGAGCCTTAAACTGAAAACGCTTGCCGTACAGCGGGGCTATATTGAGCTTGCTCTGCCGGAGGCCAAAGCCATTTTGGACAGCAACGGCCGGGCGGTGGGCATTGAGCTTCGCCCTGTCAACGAAGCTACCGAGCTGATCGAGTACTTCATGGTCGCGGCAAATATGGCTGTGGCAAAATTTCTCTGTGAGCGAAAGGCTCCGGCGGTGTTTCGGGTACACGGCCTTCCCGACGAAGGGAAGCTGCGAACCGTACGCCAGCTTGTGAGCGGAATGGGCATCGACCCCAATCTCTCCATGGCCGAGATATTAAAGGCCGCCCAGGGCGCAGAAAGCGAGACCATAGTTTCCGCCTTGATCCTGCGAAGCATGGCTAAGGCGGTCTACTCCACTGAAAATCAGGGGCATTACGGCCTTGGCGCCGATTATTACTGTCACTTCACCTCCCCCATACGCCGTTACCCCGACCTGATCTGCCACCGGGCCTTAAAGGCCGTGCTGGATGGCGACAAGGGGACGCTGCGGCTCCTTGGCAGGACAAACGCTGAAGCCGCTGAGAAAAGCAGCGAACGGGAGGCCGCCGCCGAACGCTGTGAGCGGGATGTGCTTGACATGAAAAAGGCGGAATATATGGAACAGTTTGTAGGTCAGGACTTCCACGGAGTAATCTCCTCGGTCACCAGCTTCGGTTTCTTTGTGGCCCTGCCCGATACGGTAGAGGGGCTTGTCAACCTGACCTCTCTCAGCGATGATTACTATGTATATGACGAAAAGGCCATGCTGCTCAGGGGCGAACGCACTCACAGGGAGTTCCGGCTGGGCGACGCGGTAGACGTGACCCTTGTGGCCGCCGATAAGGAAAATCGAAAAATCGAATTTATCGTAAAGGGGCTTAAGGCCCACAAACTCGAAAAGAAGGAGGCGTCGCCCAATGGCGGAAAGCAGAAGCGTAAAAATCCTGGCGCAAAACAAAAGCGCGTATCACGAGTTTTTCATCGAAGAAAAAATCGAGGCCGGCATTGAGCTATTTGGCACCGAGGTGAAGTCCATTCGTCAGGGTAAGGTAAATCCCAAGGAGAGCTACTGCGAGATAGACGGGGGCCAGATGTTCATTCACGGGATGCACGTCTCCCCCTATGAGCAGGGCAATATTTTCAACAAGGACCCTCTGCGCACCCGGCGGCTGCTCCTGCACAAGGGCGAAATAATGCGGCTTTTTGGCAAGGTAAAACAAAAGGGCCTGACTCTTGTGCCGCTGGACATATATCTCAAGGGTTCGCTGGTAAAAATGACGGTCGCCTTGGCTCGAGGCAAAAAGCTCTACGACAAGCGGGACGACGCCGCAAAGCGGGACGCCCAGCGGGAGATGGACAGGGCCCTTCGCGAGCGGCAAAAGCAGTAACATAACACAAGTGTTAAGTCCGTTCTCGTTTTGTGTGCTGTTTTTATGAAACAGGCTTTGCTATAATATCATCATAAAGCTCAGGAGGTTGCATATGGATATCGGAAAGACCATAAAAGAGTTAAGACAGAGCCGAGGCATTACGCAGGAAGAGTTCTCGGAAGCGCTGCGAGTATCTGTTCAGACGGTTTCCCGCTGGGAAAACGGCGTCAATGCTCCGGATCTGTCTATGCTCCCCCAGCTCGCCGTATATTTCAGAGTGACCACAGATTATTTGCTGGGCTTGGAAAGGAATGATACTATGGCAAAACTTATCAAAACCACAGAAACCTTTGAACTCGCCTCTAAACAGGAAGCCGAGGAGATGGTGCTGAAATTCAAGGGCGAGAAATTCCCCCTCTTGAAAGACTACAAGATCAGCGTCAACGCCGACAAGGTGATACTCGAGGTCACAAAGGAATTTAACAGTGAGTTGGACAGCATGAGGTTTAACTGATTTATGTCGCCCTTCCGGTTGAGGCTTCTATCCTAAAAGGCGATTTTCTATCCGAACACTCTATTGATTTCTCCGGGATTTGTGGTAAAATATAATCAAAAGGAGGAATCAAAATGCAAACTGTCGGTGAAAAGATCGCGTCCCTGCGCAGGGGAAAATCCATGACTCAGGAGGAGCTGGCCGCCAACCTTGGCGTGTCGGCCCAGTCGGTCTCAAAATGGGAGAACAGTGTTACTATGCCGGACATTCTGCTGCTGCCGGTGATCGCCGGGATTTTTGACGTGACGGTGGACGAGCTTTTTTCCATAGAAAGGCCGGAACGGATAAGCTCCTTCCCCGTGAATGAAACTCCCTCCGCCGTTCACAGGGCGGTCATAGATACCATGTGGGCATGGTGTCAGGATAACGACCCTGACATGACGCTAAAAAGTCTCCGATCAAGCCCTCAGCGGAACACAGGCTTTTTGTCGAGACAGGCCGGCGCCGTATATGCCAATAAGGATATAGCTTTAGTCTGGCTTCCGGGCGAGAAAGAATCTCTGCCTATGCTGGAGGATGAGAGCATATCGGAGCTGCTGACCGTGCTTGCGGACCCCTATGTCCGCAGGATTATGAAGCATTTGATTGAAAATCCCGTTGCCTATACGGTTTCATCCATTGCCGTTCGCTGCGGCATGGATGAAGAAAATGCCCGTAATGTCTTCGAAAAGCTGGAAAGCCTCAGCTTTGTTTTAAAGCAGACCGTGGACATAGGCACGGGAGAATGTCTTGACGTTTACAATTTCAGCGGCGGGCACAAGGTAAAGCTTCTGGTGTATCCGATTTTATCTCTCGCGGGGCGGCTAGCGGACTTCCATGAAGACTGGTGCGGGTTCCGGAATTAGACAGAAAAAACAGATCAAGGACAAAAAATCTCTCCTTTTGTCCTTGATTTGTAATAATAGTTGTGATATAATACAATTGTATATGGGGCCGTAACGGCTTCGACGGGGATGTTGAAGCTTGGGAAGCGAGCCGCGGCGGGAACCGCGTTAAAATCCCAACCTAAAATTAAACGCTAACAATAATAGTTTAGCTTACGCGGCCTAACTTGGCCCGTCGTCCTTACCTGGAGTACCGCGGCCGGGATAAGGGCGTCACTCAGCGGTGAACGTGATACGGCTAAGCTTTGCGCCGTACATGACGAATGAAGCTACTAAAACCGGAAGGCCGTCAACAGCCGTCCGGCGGAGGGAACGTTAAACTGTTGACTGCGCTCGGAGACGCCCGGGTGGAGATGTTTTCGGACAGGGGTT
>CANQKL010000107.1 GCA_947624455.1 uncultured Clostridia bacterium | reverse complement strand
AAATGGAAGCGGCTTTTATGGATAATTAGATCCTACTTTTTCTCATTTTTTTGTCTACTTTATTGACATTGATCCAGCGCGTGGGGGTGTTAAAAAAATATACTAAAAATTGGAAAAAGAACTTGACAAAAATACTCAGGGGGGGGGGTATAATAATAAGGGATGAAATAATATATGGGAGATGATAAAAGTGAAGTGTTCTAATTGTGAAGCTGATATTGCTGATAATTCAAAATTTTGCAGCAATTGTGGAGCTAATATTAAATCTTCCGAAGGGGAAGTAATTGAAATGCCTTCGATAAAACCGATACCAAAAAAAGAAGATAAAATTAAAAGCGAATTGAAGGCTATATTTAACAATGTATATGAAAAAATAAAATCAAAGGTAAAATCAAAGGTAAAATTAAAGCTTGGCGAAGATTATGAGATAAAAGAACAATTAAAGGTGAACCGTGATAAATTACAGAATAAATTACAAAAAAAGACAGCCATTCCTAATTGGGCTTTAGTTGCTGCTTTGGGAGTGTTGGTTGCTGTTATATTGATCTCAGCTATTGCAGTGACTACTTCTAATCATTCACCAGAAAATCAAGAAGAAGAACAAGTTTTAATAGAAACTGTATCCCCTCCGTTTGATTATGATGATTATACATCTATGGATTACAAAGAGGCAATTAATAAATTTAAAAATGCTGGGTTTACCAACATAAAGGCAGAGCCTATTGATGATTTAATTTTTGGTATAATGACTTCTGATGGGGAAATTGAAAAAATCACAATAGACGGAGACGAAGCATTTGACAGATATGAAACTTATGAAGCTGGGTCAGAGGTTATTATTACATATCATACTTTCCCGATTAGTGAAGATACGACTGAGAACGCTTCAAATGATACGAAAAAAAGCGTGGCAGAGGAAAATGCAAATAATAGCGGTTTAAATGACAAAAGTGCTGAAAGTGAAATGAGCGGTGGTGAAGATGAGGTAATTAAGGATGAGCAGCTTGAGCAATTAGCAAAAAACCTTGAAAAATCATTTCCAGTTGAAAAGGCAAAAAGGGCAGTAGTAGTAGCAATGACGAATAGCTTGGCTACGGATGTTTTTAATGCTGACGGAAATTCCTATGACACGACTAAATTTCATGCTTATAGCGACACTGAAAATTATTTCATGTCAGTAGAAAATGAGGGTATTTGGTCGGTGATGGATGAAAGTTATTGGCACATTGAAGATATGGTGCTTAAGATATATGGTTATGATACATATATGAAGGTCAAGGCAAACGTAAAAAAAGACGGTGAAAACTATATAGTGTTTAATGTAAACACTATAAGGGCTTCCTCGAAAGAATATTTAGACAGCGATGATGAATCAAAAATCGCTGTAGATACATATGAACCATCCGACAGCAATCCATTCCTCACGGTTCCGGAAGCATTAATAAGCAATGATCGTGATGCGGCGGTTGAAGCTGATAAGCTTGCAGAAAAAGCAAATCATGAAGAATGGATCAACAATCAATTTAGTATATGGGATGGAAAGCATAAGAAATTAACGGAATTAATCAAAGATAGTTTGAATGACAGTAAATCCTTTAAACACATTGAAACAAATTATATAGATGTTTCAGATGCACAGATGCAGACGATAGTTAATGAAACTCTTAAAACTGTTGGATATTCAGAACGTGCTGAAATTGGAGATTTATTTATAATGGAAGAATTTTCTGCAAAAAATGGATTTAATGCAACAATAAAGTGTATGGCGTATGGTATTGTTCGCGCCGATACAGATAATGTTATTCTTATCGGGATCGAATAGTTAATAAATACTACATAAAAACCCAAAAAAATATTCTTACGCCCAGATGCCCACTTTTTTTGGGCAAAAAAGCCCCTTGCCGACCCATTTTATCACTCTAAGCCCACATTTTTCAAAACAAAAGTGAGCATTTGCCCACTTCCAAAAATAAAAGTGGACAAAAAATATCATGATTTTCTAGCCAGATTTCTAACTCCGAGTTAGACATTTTTAGGCCAATTATAACTTAGAATAGCGAGGATGACCTATAACAAATTTTACAAAAAATAAGAGCGCCTGTTCATCAAGCGCTCTTATTTCTAAAATTGATCATTCAAATCCAAACTTTTCCCGTACGTTTGTCCACTAATACTAAACGGTTTTCAAGTTTAAAACCTGCTATATTGCAAATATACCAAATAGTATGTAATAGATTGTAAAATCTTTGGGATTCATCGTTTTTTTTGATTACGGTATAAGCCGTTGGGTCAGAATATCCAGAACCATTTTTCAAGTAGCTGTCCATTTCATTTTTTCCTTTCTCAACTCAAATATAAAAGACCCGTAAGCCGGTTAAGACTTACGGGTTGAATTTTATGCCTCACTTTTTATCATACTTCTGTTTCGCTGGGCTACAGCACATCTAAATGCTTTTTCCATATCAGGTGTAAGCTCCGGAGAGTCTTCATCGAAGGTAATAGGAAGTTTGGCGGCTTCTTCAACTTCTTTAAGCTGTTCAGCTGTAGGTTTTTGTCCCGGACTAACAGAATAAGTTACTGTCATAATAGATTCTCCTTTCTTTTTCCGTGGCAAGTCTTGCCGAAATTATCCGTATACTATTGAATACAACAAACAAGATTTTCCCAACTTGACCGACGGCAATGTAACGGCCTTCATCGATGCTGTGAGCTTGATCATATATTTCAACGCAGTATTTGTCGTCAAAAACGTGTACTGCTGTTTCAAACGAAATGCCATGTTTCTCTTTATTCATTTCATTTTTTTTCTGAGTCCCATTCAAATCTCAAAGTCAAACACCTTCTTTTAAATATATTATATCACTTTGCAGCCCTTTAGTCAAGGACTATTCATCAATCCTTTCGCCGACATCGTAATTCTCCTTTGCGAAAAATAGAGGCAAAGCCAGCATAAAAAGAAAAACGGCCGATGTAATGTCCCAAGACACCAGCACCGAAATCAAACCGACTATTATCAATAATAAGTCTTTCATTATATACGTTGTAAAACTCGCGCAAAAAAGAAAGAGTCGATGTTATACGACTCTTTCCAAATATAAATTAGGAGATCAAGCTTTTGCAAGGAACTCGACCTTGAGCGTCATTCCCATACCATCGGCAAGTCTTTTAAGTGTCTTTAACGACGGATTGGCATTTCCATTTTCAAGCTTGCTTATGTCACTTTGGGCAATTCCGGTGCGCACAGAAAGCTCCTCCTGGGTAAGGCCGGTTTTCTTTCTTGCGTCTACCATCGCCCTCATGATTGCAAACTCCGGTTCAAGCTCATCGTATTCTTTTTTGAAGCTCGGATCCTTAAGCTGCTCTTCAAGATAAGTGTTAAAGTCAGTCATTGTCAAGCTCTCCTTTCATGGCTCTTTTCAAATAATCTTCACGGTACTTTTTTGCAAGATATATCTCGTTTTTCGGTGCTTTCTGCGTCTTTTTAATAAAACCGTTTGTTAAAATGATTTTTCCGCCTGCATAAAAGAAATACATGATCCGCGAAATATCGCTGCCGACTTTTGCTCTAAGTTCAAATATCCCGTCGTCTATATACTCGGAATACGGTTCACGTGCAGCTGTTCCGACATCTTGTAAAAAGGCGATGGTTTTAACCATTTTTGCCTTCATTTTCAGGTCAAGAGAGTCTAAAAAATCCCTTGCTGGTTCTCGACCATCGGTTGTACTGTAAAATATGACCGTAAAATCACCCAAATATACCACCTCTTTATTAGATATATCCTATATTCATATTATATACTTTTCTTTTACGTTTGTCAATACATTATTTTTCCTTATATGAAAGGCATGCTGTAGGTTTACAATAGATGTGTTACACATGGCCCCGATAAATATGTCGGAAACAAGTTCCGTCATATTTATCGGGGGGGGTAAAAGAGCAAAAAAAGAATAGCGGAATGGAAACCTTTGTGTTAAAGTATAGTTACCACACCAACTCACAGAAAGGAATCCTCCTGTTTAGTCGGAGAAGCTAAAGGAGAAAAGTATTATCAGTTCACCGCTATCGACGAATATTCGCGTTACAGGTATTTAGAGGGCTTTAAGGACAACAGCTCTTACTCGGCTTCCGAGTTCCACCAACTGTGAAAAGGCTTGAAACATGGGTTTCAAGCCTTTTTTCGTGTGCTTTTCACATTTTTCGCGGGCATGGCATAGGATGAAGTGTAGCTACAAATCTTAAAATTTCAGGAGAAATACAATGGCAACACAGATCACGAACCAGGCCCGCCTGTCCTATCTGTACGGCGGGAGCACGCGGGGAGTAGCCACCTCCAATGTGGCGACGGCTACCCTTCAGGACTCTCTGGAGGCTACCAAAACCTCCCTTGAGACTTCTTACCGCGCCAATGATGAAATAACCTATATCCTCACCCTCAGCAACAACTGCTGCTCCGGAGAGGGTCAGGTCACTATCACAGATAACCTCGGCTCTTACACGCCAACTGGCTGTCAGAGTCCTGTAAATCCCCTCACCTATGTGGGCCCCGCCAATCTCTATATCGACGGCGTTCTCTCCGCCAGCCTCCAGGTTGATAGCGGCGAGACTACCGAGGTGGTGTTCACCATTCCCAGCCTTGCGGCGGGCAGCAACGCTATCATCGTTTACAAGGCCCAGGTCAACGAGTACGCGGACCTTACGACCGGCGCTTCCATCGAAAATACCGCCACCTTCGCCCTCACCGGCGACTGCAATCAGACGGTGGACGTTTCCGATACCCTGCCCGTGGCCAGCTACGCCGATGTGAGCATAATTAAGTCCATGAGTACCTGCCCCACCGGCTGCAACGCCATAACCTATACCTTCGACCTGTATAACTACGGCAACGTGGACGCCACCAACGTCGTCCTGACCGACCTGTTCAACCCCGTACCCAACATTACGGGCATAACCGTTGACGGCGAGGAATTCTCTTCCGCCAACTATGACTTCACCGCGGGAACCCTTACCCTGCCCAACGGCACCTCTTCCGAGACTATAACCGTTCCCGCCGCTACCATCACCGCCGCCTGCACCGGCACCACCGTGGTACCCGGCACCACCCAGATAGTGGTTTCCGGTACGGTAACGGGCGCGCCGGCCAGCGTGCCGCTGAACCAAAAGTAAAAAAATATCCGTCCCCTTGGGACGGATATTACATAGTAAAAGGTAAAATAATATGTATCAGACGATATAATCCCTGATCTCCATAAGGAACTCCTTCGCCTCGCTGCTGTCGTCGTCCGCGTTGACGGTGATCGTCACCGGCTGCTGTCGGTCAATGCTGAACAACCCCATAATGGATTTGGCATTGACGGTAAATTTTTCGTCCATTATATTCACTTCAAAAGGCGCCGCCGTGGCCGCGCCCACCAGACTTTGCACTTTATCCACGGTGTCGATATTTATCTTTCTTGTGAACATGACGAACCCTCCCCTTTCTCTGTGAACCCGGGCGGTCGCTTCTCTGCGCCACATTCGGGCTTTATATATAATAGCACAAACCTTGGGCAAGTTAAAGAGGCATTTGATATAAAAAAACCTGCGCGTACCCCAATTATTTTGTATACTTTCAATAATTCTGCTGAAATTGTCGAAACAACGTTCAAAAAAATAAAATAAAAAATTTACATTTTAGTGTTTACAAATGGGTAAAAATGTATTATACTATACTTATAGTATCTTTTAGTATTTTTTAAGCATTGGCCGGAGGCGCCGCGTGAAAAATGAGCGCCCCCTTTGGGGCATGAGCGGCAGCCGTCCTATATGGCGGATTTTATGCGCCGTCGAAATTTTCCTCACCCCAAGGGGTTCGGAAACGACGGTGCGCAAAATGATCTCTTAT
>CANQKL010000106.1 GCA_947624455.1 uncultured Clostridia bacterium | reverse complement strand
CGAGATTTTATGTTTTTTATCGAAAGGGAGTTCCCTTTCGAGCTTTCCCCATAGTGCATGGGGTTTGTCAGTAGTCTGAAAATGTTGTTTTTCTCGCAAAAAACCGCCGCCGGATAACCGGCGGCGGACTGTTTTTACTTGGTCCCCGCAATGCCGTTTTACGATGGAGAGTATTTAACCTGCTCATGCAGGTGGGTGAAATCAGAACTGCTCCTGGGCTTCCTACTACGGCGGCGGTAAACCGCCAGCGGTGCAGGCATGCACGCCACAGCCCTATCAAACTCCCGTTAAATTTGTGTTGGTTAAATTAATTCCATCATTGCGCACACCGCAGGGTTAATCGCAAAATTAAAATTTTTAGTCCAAAAACTCAAATTCGTCTTTGTTGTTTTCTTTGAATATATTGTAAACCGCGTCGAAAATTTCGTCCTCCTCAACGGCTTCAAGCATTTCTTCGCCGCCCTCGTCCACTACGCGTTTCATAATGAACACCTCGCCGTCCACCTCGTCTCCCTCGGTGGCGGGAACAAGCATGAAGTAAAGCTCGCCCTCGTATTCCACGGTGTCAAGGAGTTCAAAATCCTCCTCGACCTCCTCTATGAGGTCCTTCGGTTCTTCATTCATGGAACTGTCCATGGGACTTACCTCCTTCGCTCGATTTACAACTGATATTATGCCCCGGCTCTTATAAATGATTCATCCGCCAGGGTGCAGGTTCAGCCATCCCTGCAATATAAGGACCGCCGCGATTTTATCGACCTTGGTCTTACGCTTTTTCCCACTAACGCCGCCCTCTTCCAAAAGACGGTGGGCCTCCGTACTGGAAAAACGCTCGTCCCAAAGCTCATATGGCAGGCCGGTCATCTCCGACAGGTCCTTGGCAAAGGCTTCCGTATATTCGGCTCTGTGGCCGATACTGCCGTCCATCCGCTTAGGATGTCCGAACACTAACTTTTCAACCTGTTTTTCTTTAGCGACCTGGGCCACAGCTCTGAGCTGCCGGTCACGGTCCTTTTCGCAAACGGTCTCAAGCGGGGTGGCGACGATCCCGAACACATCGCTGACAGCCAGCCCTATCCGCGCTTCGCCGTAGTCAAGTCCGAGAACTCTCATCTCACTCGTCCTTTCCCTTGCTACAATCATTATAGCATAAATATTTCCCGATTGCAAGCCCTTTTTATAAAATATATATTATAATTTACATGAGCGGAGCAAATATTCTGAGCAGCGCGCTGACAAACCGTTTCCACAGCGGGCGCGCATCCAAAATTTCCTCTGTGATCATGCGGCACTGCTTCAAGGTTTCGTCAAAATCCTCCACAATATCCTTGACCGCCGGACTCTTGTACATCCAGGCCGCGCACTCAAAGTGAAGGTAGAGGCTGCGGTAGTCCAAGTTTATACTGCCGACCACCGCCAGCTCGTCGTCGCTGACAAAGGATTTGGCGTGGATGAAGCCGGGGCTGTACTCATAGACCTTGACCCCTCCATGTATAAGCTCACGGGCATAGTCCAGGGCCACATAATAGGCGTACCAATGATCCGCCGCGGCGGGAATTATTATCTTGACGTCCAATCCTCCCCGGGCGGCGTTAACAAGGGCCGTCATCATTTCATGGTCAAGTATCAAATAGGGGGTCATGATATGGATGTAGCTGCGCGCCTTGTTTATTATGTCCATATATATGAACTCGCCCATTTGAACATCATCGTTGGGTACGTCCGCAAAGGGCATGACATAGCCCTGTTCGCGGCTTACATAGTTCCATTCGGGCTTTATATATTCGGGCACGGCGGATTGTTTTTCCGTTATCTGCCACATCTGGAGAAAAATCATAGCGAAGCCGTAGGCCGCGTCGCCGGTAAGGCGGACAGCGGTATCCTTCCAGTGTCCGTAAATGTTCTTTTTATTAATGTATTCGTCGGCCAGGTTGATTCCGCCCGTAAAGGCAACTTTTCCGTCAATCGCCATTATCTTTCGGTGATCCCGGTTGTTTTGCATGGTGGAAAGTATCGGCACCAGCGGGACGAAAGCCTTGCACTTGATACCATAGCGCATCATTTCCTTCGGATACTTTCTCGGCATCTGCACAAGGCTGCCAACGCCGTCATACATTACCCGAACATCTACTCCGGCTGCCGCCTTGCGCTTGAGTATTTCCAGCACGCTGTCCCACATTTCGCCCGCTTCGATTATGAAATATTCAAGATAAATATACTTTTCAGCCTTTTCCAGCTCCTCAAGCATATCCTTCCAGCACAGCTCGCCCAAAGGATAGTATGTTACATCCGTATTTTTATAAACCCGGTAGCCCAGATCGTCGTTGCTACTGTAATTTACCGCCGCGTAGCGCATAGGGTCTAAATTCCTGATCTCCTCCATGATCTCGCGGTTTTTAGGCTGAGCCAAGGCAAGTCTCCGATCAATGTCCTTCACTCGCTGAAAGAATTTCCGCGTCAAGCCCTGGCTCTGGACAAACAAGTACATGAGGCCGCCGAAAAGAGGAAATATCATCATGGGTATCAGCCATGACATTTTATAGGCCGGATTTTTATTGCCGTTAATTATCAGCAGCATTGCGAACACAGTCACGACCAGGAAGATCAGTCCCACCAGCTTTGAATGTTCCTGGAGCTTTAACACGGAAAAGATCATGAGCGCCAACTGTACAAGCATAAGCACAATGACCACCAAGGTCTGGCTGAAAAATATTTTCAAGATCTTTCTCATTGTTCATCCCCTTTGTTGTCGTCGCGCGTCCGGTGGCTTATGCGGTAACTCAAAGTCATAAGACTGTCCGACATATGTACGGTTTCAACAGGGATCCTGCAGTTGAGATCCGCGTGGGAAAAGTTCCAGATCCCCAAAATACCGCACTCCTCCAACTCCGTCAGCACCGACTCGGCCGCGGAACGGGGTACGGCGATTGCCGCTATATGGGGCCTATGCACGGCGCAGTACTCCCTGAGCTGGGCCGCGTCCAGTATCGGCAGGCCGTTTATCCTGCCGCCGATAAGATGGGGGTCGTTGTCGAACAGCGCCTCTATCATAAAGCCCCTGTTCCTGAAGCCCGTATAGTTGGCCACGGCCCGGCCAACGTTGCCCGCTCCCACCACAATAATATGGTAGCAGTTATTCAAGCCCAGTATCTCCCCTATCTTCTCATGGAGGTCATACACATTATAGCCATAGCCCTGTTGCCCGAAACCGCCGAAGCAATTAAGGTCCTGCCTTATTTGAGAAGCGGTGACCTTCATCATTTCGCTGAGTGTACGGGAAGATATGCGCTCCACTCCCCGTTCCAGCTGCTCCCCCAGGTATCTGTAATACCTGGGCAGCCGACGGGCCACTACCTCCGGGACGTTTTTTGCCATAATTCCACCTCCGCGAGAAATATCAATAAAACTATTTTAATACAATATCTCCATATTGTCAAGTTTTTTAACAATGTTTTAATACTGCCCCTTGCATTTCACGATTCACTGTGCTATAATCATTCGTGGAGATGATAGTATGAATATTACCGGTATCGCGGCCCTTTCCGACAGTGAACTGGCTGAAATAATAAGCTCCGACGCCTATGACGCCGACCTCGTCGCGGAGGCTGACCGGACGCGCAGAGAGCATTACGGCGCCGACGTGTACCTTCGGGGCCTTATAGAAATATGCAATGTCTGCAAAAACGACTGCTTATACTGCGGCATACGCCGGAGCAACGGGGCTTTGGCCCGTTACCGCCTGACCAAGGAGGACATACTCGGCTGCTGCGAAAACGGGTACGCCCTGGGCTTTCGCACCTTTGTGCTTCAGGGCGGAGAGGATCCGTACTATACCGACAGCCTGATCTGTCAGGTCGTCGGCGATATAAAAGAAAAATTTCCCGACTGCGCGGTTACCCTTTCTTTAGGCGAAAAGGGAAGGGCGAGCTACGCCGCCTACCGCAGGGCGGGGGCGGATCGCTATCTCCTGCGTCATGAGACTGCCAACGAGGCCCATTACGCCCGGCTCCATCCGGCTGAAATGAGCCTCCGTCACCGTAAAGACTGTCTATTTGCCCTAAAGGAGCTGGGCTATCAGGTGGGCAGCGGCTTCATGGTCGGCTCTCCGTGGCAGAGTGCGCAAAATCTGGTTGAGGATCTGCGGTTTTTGCAGGAGCTTAGCCCCGACATGATAGGCATTGGGCCTTTCATCCCCCACAAGGACACGCCCTTTCGCGACTTTACCGGCGGTTCTCTAAAGCTCACTCTCAGGATGATAGCGATTCTCAGGCTCATGTTCCCCTACGCGCTCATACCCTCCACCACAGCCCTGGGTACCATTCATCCACAGGGCCGTGAATTGGGGCTTAAAGCTGGCGCAAACGTGGTCATGCCCAATCTTTCCCCCGTTCGGGTGCGCAAGCTCTACGAGCTGTACGACAATAAGATATGCACCGGCGAGGAAGCCGCTGAATGTCGCTCCTGTCTGGAAAGAAGGATAGTGAGCGCCGGATACCGGGTCGTGACGGATCGGGGAGACGTTAAAAGGCAGTAAATTTTTACTCTATATCTTGATTTTTTCGGGTCAGTGTGATAGAATAGGTTTCATAGGAGTGATATGATGAACATTATTATCGTTGGAGGCGGCAAGGTCGGCATGACTCTGGCCGCCCAGTTAAGCAGCGAGGATCACGAAATTACGCTGATAGACACTGATTCCAAGCACGTTGATTCAGCCGTGTCATCCCTGGATATTCAAGGCATCGTAGGCAACGGCACCAGCTATCACACGCAGCTGGACGCGGGCATAGAGGACGCCGATCTGCTAATAGCCGTTACTGACACCGACGAAACGAGCCTGCTAAGCTGCCTCATCGCAAAAAAGGCCGGCGACTGTCATACCATCGCTCGGGTAAGGAATCCGGAGCATTATAATGAGATAGAATTTATAAAAGAGGAATTGGGCCTATCCATGGCCATAAATCCCGAAATAGCCGCCGCGGCCAATATATACAACCTCATCCAGGTTCCCTCGGCCCTGGACGTGGACAGCTTCGCCAAGGGAAGGGTGAACCTGCTGCGGCTGGAAATTCCCGAAGGCTCGGTGCTTGACGGGCTAAAGCTGAGCGAGGTGGAAAAGACCATAAAGGTCAACCTGCTGGTCTGCATAGTCGAGAGCGGAGACGATATAATCATCCCCAACGGCGACACAATGCTCAAGGCTGGGGACCGTATTTCGGTCATCCTCCCCATAAACGAACTGAGGGGCGTGCTGAACAAAATAGGCATTAAGGCCAAGCCCATAAGGAACGTTATGATAGCTGGCGGAGGGAACATATCCTACTACCTCGCCCGTATGCTCATCAGATCCGGCATAGCCGTAAAGATAATGGAGATCAGCCGCCCCAGGTGCGAAGAATTGAGTATGCTGCTGCCCGAGGCCATGATAATCAACGGCGACTCCTCGGATCAGGAGCTGCTGAAGGAGGAGGGCATTACCAACGCCGACGCCCTCGTTTCACTGACGGGCATAGACGAGGAAAACATACTTCTCTCTCTTTACGCCCACAAGGTCTCCGCCGCAAAGTGCATAACCAAGATAAGCAAGATAGCCTTTGAGGAAGTGGTTCGGGAGCTGCCCATCGGCGCGGTGATCTGTCCCAAACGCATTACGTCCCAATTCATAAGCAGCTATGTGCGCTCCATGCAAAACTCCATGGGCAGCAATGTGGAAACTCTGTACAGGATGATGGACGACCGAGTTGAGGCGCTGGAATTCAAGGTTTCTGAAAACGCCAAGGGACACTACCTGAACGTTCCTCTCATGGATCTGAATTTGAAGCCTAACATCCTTATCTGCTCCATCATCCGCGGCAAAAAAATAACCACCCCCGAGGCCGGGACGTTATAAAGA
>CANQKL010000105.1 GCA_947624455.1 uncultured Clostridia bacterium | reverse complement strand
GGAGGAGGCAAGCGCGAAGCAAAAGCACGGGAATTGGCACATTATGCTCAGCAACATTTCCGCCGCCGAGGCCGAAAAAATAGCGGCGCGTCCCGACATTGCGGCGTTTTCTCAGTATGACGTGATAAACTATAAAATCGACGAAAACTATTTTGTCGGCAATAAAAAAGCCGCTGTCGCCGGTATGGACAAAGCATGGCTCACCGATACATTTGATTATATAACCGAGGGACAGTTCCCGCAAAACGAAAACGAGGTCGTTATTTCGGAAAACGCAAAGGATATATGGGACATAAATATAGGCGACACAGTGAAGCTAAACACGCCCGCGGGGGATTTTGAATATACCGTGTCCGGCTTTGAGCAGGACGGCGACTCGGCAAGATACGACGCGGTCATTCTCTGCATGGATATGACGGCGTTTGAAAAGGTACGCGCCCTAAACGCCAAGCCGCCCGCCAGAGCGTACTACTATCGGTTCAACAAGTATATTAACGTACGCAGGACCATCAACGAGATCAAGGAGCAATTTAATCTTGCCGACGGTAACATCGGCGAAAACCTTGTGATGATAGGATTGACGGGCTTTAGCGAAAATAACGTCTTACAGGGTATGTACGCCACCGCCGCGTTTCTGTTTCTGCTGATACTCATTGCCGGCGTGCTGATGATCGCGAGCAGCATGAACAGTAATATTGCCGGACGCACAAGGTTTTTCGGTATGCTGAGGTGTACGGGGGCAAGCAAAAAGCAAATCAAGCGGTTTGTCCGCCTTGAAGCGCTTAACTGGTGCAAAACAGCCGTTCCGATAGGCGTTGTTTTAGGAATGGTAATAACATGGGCGCTGTGCGCGGCCCTTCGGTTGGGCGTTGGCGGCGAATTTTCCGAAATGCCGCTCTTTGGAATAAGCCCGGTCGGTATCGTCTGCGGCGTTTTGGTCGGAATCATAACGGTTCTTTTCGCGGCGCGGTCTCCCGCGAAACGCGCGGCCAGCGTGTCGCCCGCCGCAGCGGTATCAAACAGTTCGCAAGCAAAAGTCCGCAGCGCCGCAAATACAAAGCTTTTGAAGATCGAAACGGCCCTCGGCGTTCGCCACGCGGCAGCCTCGAAGAAAAATCTGCTGCTTATGACAGGTTCGTTTGCACTCAGTATTATTCTCTTTTTAGGATTTTCCGCAATCCACGATTGGACGCGCCACGCTCTGAACGGCTTACAGCCCCATACGCCCGACCTGTCCATAGCGAGCGGCGACCTGTCCTGCGCGATTACCCGCGAGTTGACGGATAAAATCGGCTCTATGGCGGGAGTAAAACGCGCTTTCGGACGCAGCTTTAAAGGGGCTTTCCCGACAAAGTCCGACAAAGGAGTGACAGCGGTAGACCTCGCTTCGTTAGACGAGTTACAGCTTAATTGGGCTGACGAGGAAAAGTGGACGGAGGATAACACGGGGTTAGAGCGGGTC
The DNA here is from genome assembly GCA_947624455.1 of uncultured Clostridia bacterium. Lineage (GTDB taxonomy): Bacteria > Bacillota > Clostridia > UMGS1883 > UMGS1883 > JAFLUQ01. Next base: position 4,594 of record CANQKL010000105.1, on the reverse strand, counting down.
TCCAAAGAGAGCGGCTGCGTGATGACGGTCTACGACAAGGATAACCCGCTTAAAAAAGGCGATAAAATTATACTGAGCGGCGAAACACTGGAAATTGCCTGCGTGTTGACCGACTGTCCCATAGGCGGCAGCGGAAACCCGACAATACTCTGTACGGAAGCGCTGTTCCGGCGGCTGACCGATGAAACGGGATACGCCATCGTTGACATTCAGCTTAACAAGGATGCAACGGACAGCGATATACGCGCCATTCGCGGCGAAACGGAGGCAAACGGTTTTTTGCTGTCTGACAGACGGGAAAGCAATCGCGGGGTGGTCGGAACATATTGGGCGTTCACTCTGCTGGTATACGGCTTTTTGTCGCTGATCGCCCTCATTTCCGTGTTCAGCATAATGAACAGCATTTCCATGAGCGCGTCCGCGCGGATGAAGCAGTACGGAATAATGCGCAGCGTCGGCATGAGCGCGGGGCAGCTTACAAAAATGATACGCGCCGAAACGATAACCTATACGCTTTGCGGACTGTTTTGCGGCTTGGCGGCGGGTCTGCCGATTCACAAGCTCTTTTACGAGAGCTTTATAACGGCGTATTTCGGGCAGGCCTGGGAGCCGCCGATCTTAGCGGTAATCGTGATCGTAACGTTCATCGCCGCCGCCTCCGCCGCCGCCGTATATCCTCCGTCGAGGCGGATCAAAAATATGTCCGTGGTAGAGGTGATCGCCAATGAGTGATCTGAGGACGCAGGCATTTTAAGCCGTTCCAAATATCTTATAAATTACGCATATATAGAAAATATAAAATTCCGGGGCGTGTACCCGGAATTTTATACTATAATTGGGGCAAAAGGCAACCGGACGGTTCGTTAATTTCCCCTAATTTTCCTGCTTTTTCTCTTTTTTGTGAAAAAATCTGAAGAAGGCGGGCGCTCCGGCCACAAGCCAGAACACGCAGACAAACTGCGTCAGTCCCTTGGCCAGACCCTCGGCCAGACCGGCGGAGATAAGGGTCTTTGACAAAACGTCGCCGACGTAATGATTCAAAAGCACAAAGCTGAACGCGCCGAACAGATAGCGGATAACGTTCTCCTTCCACCCCACGTCGCAGGAAAAGCGGATAAGCCGTCGTTCAATGAACCAGCCAATGAAGAAGCCCAGGCCCATACCGGCGTTTTTAATGGAGTCCACGGCCATCTTGGCGGGATCTACTATGAGCGCGCCGGCGGCGTTATAGTCCTGGGGATAGGTGTCAAGGGGCTTGAAACAGCCGTATACGGCCAGCAGCACGCAGAGAACCGCTCCGCCCAGGAGTATCCAAACGTCGGCTTCGGGCTTTTTGTCGAGCAGATTCATCAACGCGTTAACGACAAAGAGTACCAGCGCGGCCAGCAGCAAGGCCACAATTACGTCCTGGGGAGTATGTACGCCCAGATAATTTCTGGAAAAGGCCACCAACAAAACTACGACCACCATCAGTACGCGTACCCACGTAGGGTTCTTTTTTCCGGCATAGCTTTTAGAGGCGGCCACTCCGCCCCAGACCGCTGTGGCGTTACCGGCGTGGCCGCTGGGGAAGGAATAGCCCGTGGCCTCGGCCATGGCTCCGGGTACTGGGACAATCCTCGCGTCCCTTATCCAGGGCCGGTAAACGCAGGCGGTTATTTTAATAAAGCCGTTGATTATCCGGTTAGTGTACAAAGACATCATCATAAAAACGCCCTGCCGCTTGTCAATGCACCAGTAAACCAGGGCCACAATCATCAGCAGCTCTGGCGAGCTGCCCGAAGTTTCGCCCAGCCTGGTTACCGCCTCAAAAAAGCCGTTCAGCGCTCCGCCGGTCGCTTCGCGGAAGTTTTGAAGCAAAAGCAGATAATTGATATCCATATCATCTCTCCTTTATAAATTTTGGGCAACGCCCTGTTTTTCATCTTACCACATCCGAGGAACAAATACAAGCGGTTTTTTATGAAATTCCGGTTTGTGGCACGAATAGTCAATTTTAAACTTAAAAAGCCGCTTAACTCCCCCCTCGGCTCTCAAAAAAAGCTTGCATTGTAAAACCGGCTGTGGTATAATTACCGTGGATTTTTTAACAGCACAATGAAACGGAGCGGGAACATGAAAAAGATACTTTTCATAAATACTTGTGTGCGGAAGGAGTCGCGAACCTACAGACTGGCTCAAAGGCTCCTGGAAAAGCTGGAGGGCGAAATTACCGAGATTGGCCCGGAGCTGAACGGGCTGCGGCCCCTGAACGAGGATTCCCTGAGCCGCCGGGACGAGCTGACGGCCCGCGGGGAGCTTTCGGCCCCGGAGCTTTGCGCCGCTCGGGAATTTGCCGCGGCGGACGTCATCGTTATCGCCGCGCCGTACTGGGATCTGACCTTCCCCGCCCTGCTGAAAATATACCTCGAAAACGTCACCGTCTGCGGGGTGACCTTCCGCTATACCCCCGAGGGGATACCCAAGGGCCTGTGCCGCGCGGAAAAGCTCTACTATGTTACCACCTCCGGCGGGCCTATCGTCCACAATTTTGGCTTTACTTACGTGGACACGATGGCCAGAGAATTTTACGGGATAAAGGAAACCCGATTCATTTCCGCCGAAGGGCTTGATATCCTCGGCGCCGACGCTGAAAACATCCTCGCGGAAGCCATGGACAGGCAATGCGGGCGTTAAATGCCGCCGGGCTCCCACCGGTGAAATTTTACATTTTGAGCCTTTATCCTAACATTTTACGCTTTTTTGTTGACATTTTGATTCAAAAGATTTATAATATAATTTAAGGCAACGCCGCGCTGGAACCGCCGGGCGGCTTTGTGCTGCGTTGCCTAAAAAAGCAAGGAGCAGATACTATGAAAACTGATATTTGCAAGCTCACGAACGACAAGTCCGCGCTCGGGACAATACTCGCGGAAGCGGAAAAATCCGCTCAATACAACGGACTCGATAAAAAGCAGTCCCTCCAGCTCAGACTTTTGGCCGAGGAGCTGGCGGGGATGATGCCGGAGCTGCTGGAGGTTGGCAGCGGAGAATTTTGGATCGAAAACAAGGGCAAGGAGTTTGAGCTTCACGCCTCGATCAAGGCGGAGCGCCTTTCCCCCTTTGACAAGGAAAACGTCCTCTCCGTTTCTAAATCCGGCCGAAACGCAGCCGCGAAAGGCATTGTAAACAAGATCAAGCTCGTGGCCGAGGGTATGCTGGACGGCTATTTCACCGCCGTCGAAATCACCGGAGGCTCCGATTATTACGACTTTTACGACATGGGCGCGGGCATGAACTTCGGTATGGGCTATGGAGATCAGTGGACAAACGCCTGGTCCCTGAACAGCTACGTCAACCGCGCCGAGGCCGACAAAAACGCCGAGGAATGGGACGAGTTGGAAAAGTCGATAATTGCCAACCTGGCGGATGACGTTATTGTGGGCGTTATAGGCAAAAAGGTCGATGTCATAATCAAAAAGACCTTCGCCTGATCTCAGATAATTATTGTAGAGGAGAGATAAAGAATGTACAAGCTTATCAAACGTTTTACCGCGTTTATGACCGCCGCCCTTGTCGCGGCGGTTCCGGCTTCCATGCCGGCCTACGGCGCGGACGAGGCGGCGAAAAAGACCGTTTCCCTGCGTATGGCGGCTTATTACGACGCCAACGGCAATATTGTGGGCGTAAAGCGGGTCGGCGAGGGCCTCACCCACGACGAGACTGAGGTATATTTAAACCTCTATGATCCGGCAAACGCCGTCGCCGCCAGGGTCTTTGCTTGGACGGCCCAGCTTGAGCCAGTGGAGGACGACGCCGCCTACAGCCTTGACAGAGAGGATAATTCCGTCGTCATACTCCACACCAACGATATGCACGGCAGCCTTGCGGGTTCAAGCTCCGTTATCGGCGGCGACCGGGTGTCCGCCCTCAAGAAGATGGAGAATGCCATCCTTGCCGATGGCGGCGACGCCACTCAGGGCGTGGCCCTGGCCTCTCAGTCAAAGGGACTGGATGTGATTAAGATAATGAACGCCGTCGGCTACGACGTGATGGCCCTGGGCAACCACGAATTTGACTACGGTCAGGAGCAGCTCGGGCAGTTCCGCCAGTTGGCCGACTTCCCCATGATTTCCGCCAACACATACCTAAACGGCGAATTGCTATGCAAAGACGCCGACAACAACGGCGCGAACGTCGTCATTGAGAAAAACGGCGTAAAGGTGGGCATCTTTGCCCTCACCACCCAGGCCACCATGACCTCCACCAAGCCCGAGAACCTTGAGGGAATAGAGTTCAGGGACGAAGTGGCCGCCGCGAAGGAACAGGTGGAAAAGCGGGACGCGGAGGGCGCAGACGTTATAGTGGCCCTTGTACACATGGGCGTGCTTGACGATGCCACGGCCTGCACCAGCCGCGATCTGGCCCGGGCCATGAAGGACACCGAGCTTGACGCCATAATCGACGGCCACAGCCACACCGTTGTCAACGAGGTGGTGGAGGGTACCGACATCACCCTCGCCCAGACCGGCACTGGCGGCGCAAACGTGGGACGCATGGAGATAAGCTTAGCGGCCGACGGCAGCGTGACCGTGGACGAAACCATTCTTTCCAG
>CANQKL010000104.1 GCA_947624455.1 uncultured Clostridia bacterium | reverse complement strand
GAGGCGTTCTCATCCTCCACAACGGCGAGATCCGTTGGGATATCCGCGTCCGCATCGGCGGCATTGCTGTCGCCGGCGTCTTTTTCCACGCTTTCAATACCGGAATAACTGTTATCCACCTGAGAATCAGGCTTTTCCGCCTGTTTCTTCCCGCATCCGGTCAACAGCAGGGACGCCGCCAGAACCGCAAAGATAATTTTTTTCATATTATCATTCCTTCATTCATTTTATATTTACGGCCCAACCGCCTCATATTTTTTAGCCGGACAAAGGGGTTCGAGGCTGTCCGCCATCCAGACCATATGAGTTATGTCTCTTATGCTCATACAATCGACCGTTATGCTGCCCCTGGGTTCAAGGGTCATCAATTTGCTCTCAAGCTGGCTGCGTTCACCCTCGCCGTTGTTATATGTGATTTTCCATGTATTTCTTATCTGGTAGCTGTCAAAGCCTCTGTTCGTAATTTGCGAATAGGCCGTGAGGTTCTCCCCGTCGTAACCCTCCGTAACGGTTATATTCCGTCCCAGCAGGGCGTCCATCATTTTTCCCACGTTGATTATGCCGTAGCCGTAAAAAGTGTCCCAGCCCGCGGCTCCGGCATCTCTCGCCGTAGAGGAAATGAGATTGCGGAAGGCGGTCACGCCGTAATTTGGGTCGATCTGCTTCACCAGCGCCGCCACAGCCGCCACAAAGGGCGATGAAAAGGACGTTCCGCTGTTAGTGGCAGTACCGCCGCTTTTGTGCAGCACTCTGATCGCGCCGCCGCAGGCGGCCACGTCTACCATAGCGTTATGGTAAGAAAAGTTCGATATATTACTGTTGCTGTCCACCGAGGACACGCTTATGACGTTTGCAAAGGCGGCGGGGTACATAAAGGGGCTGTCCTTTGTCAGATCGTTGCGGTTAGTGGGACTGCTGTCATGATTACCCGCGGCGGCCACCACTATGACTCCCTTGGACGCGGCCTCGTTTATCAACTCCTCCATGGCTCCGAGAGCCGCGGCGGAATTGGCGTCCTTCTTTGCGCCGACGCTCATATTTATAACGTTGCAGCCCTGGGAAAGGGCATAATCCATTCCCTTGAGCAAATCGCTGACATAAGTGGTGGCGGAGCTGCCGGCAAACGCCTTGACTATTACAAGCTCCACCCCGGAGGCCAGGCTGGCCAACCCCTTGCGGTTATTGGTTACGGCGGCTATCACTCCGGCTACCGAGGTGCCGTGGCCCTGATAATCGGTGACGTCGGAAGCGTTCGGGTCGGTGGCGTCCAAAGTGACGTTCCTCGTGGCCACGATATTGTCGTAATTTATATCGCCATGCCCGGAAATGATACCCGTGTCAATAATGCCCACTCTCACTCCCCTGCCGTCGTATTCGCCGTTGTTTACCACTCCAAGGGCGTTAGTCACGGCAAATTCGTAGCCCCTCTGGTTTTCAAACTCGCTGTCGTTGGCAACGTCCATGAGTTCCACAAGCACGTCGGGGCCGTAGCTCTCCACAATGCCCGCCTCGACCAGGCGACGGAGTTCTTCCTCGTCCTCGCTCAGGTAATAGGACCCGCTCAAATGCTCGGACTCCATACTCAGGCTCATGGGCATTACCTGACTTTCCCGAAATTTGTATATGTATCCTTTTGCCCATGCCGCTGAGCAGAATATCAGCATAAGGATATTAATGAAAAAAAGGCTTTTTAAAAATTTCATGGCGATCTCCCAACCAATATAAAATACTACAAAATATATTGTACTACAAAAAGGGGATTTTGTCAAATGCTTTTTTATTATTAATAATTGTTATAATTTTACAAAAAGGCGGCCATGACCTCCCCTTTCAAAGAGCCGGCATAAAATCTATTTTCGCCATACAAAGACAAAAATCCGCCCTTGGGCGGATTTTCCAGACTAAGTCTTTATTTTATGTTTTTCGGCACATGACTCGCTGTAAGTCAAGGCTTACTACCCGCGCTGATTTTACAGTCTCCTCGCGGTCACGCCAGTTCCGCCTCTCTTATCTGAGCGGCTCCGGCTATAAGATCCACAGTTCCGTCAATGCCAAGGAGACTGCTGTTAATGCTGATGTCATAGTGCTTTGCCTCGCCCCAGCGCTTGTCTGTATAATAGCTGTAGTACTTGGCTCTCTTTCTGTCCACCGACCTGATATGAGCCTCTATCTGAGAATCCGTCTTATCCGTCAGTATCTGGCGCTTGCGGGCGATCTTATCCTCCATATTGGCGCAGATAAAAATGCGCACAAGTCCAGGATTCTTCTCCAGCACCACATCGGCGCAGCGGCCTACTATTACGCAGCTGCCTTTTTCGGCAATAGCTCTGATAGCCTTGCTCTGCTCCAGATAGACGCGGTCACTCATAGGCATCTGGTATATGTCGAACAAAATCGACCCGGTGGCAAAAATAGGCGAAGTGTGATGCTCGTCATAGTAATCCATAACGCTCTCCACAATGCCCGAATCCTCCGCCGCCTTGCGTATTATTTCCTTATCAAAGAAGGGGATCCCCAGCTTTTCCGACAGCTTCATGCCTATTTCGCGTCCTCCGCTGCCAAACTCACGCCCTATAGTGATTATGACCTTTTCCATAAATTCTCCTCCTGTTTCTATTTGTGTTCACGTTCGCCAAGCCGCTGGCGGGGCTTCAACGTTCGTCTATCGGAACATACTCTCTCCTTGGCGCCACCGACTTATAGGCCGGACGGATTATCTTTTCGGCGCTGACTATCTCCTCAAGACGGTGAGCGCTCCAGCCCACTATGCGCGCAATAGCGAACATTGGCGTATACATTTCCACCGGCAGGCCCAGCATATTGTAAACAAAGCCGCTGTAAAAGTCCACATTGGTGTTGACGCCCTTGTATATCTTGCGTTCCTGAGCGATAAGCTCCGGAGCCAGCCGCGCCACCTTTTCATATAGCTCGAACTCGCCTCTTAGGCCCTTGGCCTCGGCCAGGCGTTCCACAAAGCCCTTAAAAATCTCCGCTCTCGGGTCGGACACCGAATATACCGCGTGTCCTATGCCGTAGATCAAACCGGCATTATCGAAGGCCTGCTTGTGCAGCAGCCGCTTTAAGTAGTCCGAAATAGCCTCTTCATCCTCGAGGTCGCTGACATTCTCCTTCAAGTCGTCAAACATCTGCACCACCTTGATATTTGCGCCGCCGTGGCGCGGCCCTTTCAACGAAGCCAGCGCCGCAGCCATAACGGAATAGGTGTCGGTTCCAGACGAGGTCACGACCCTGGTCGTAAACGAGCTGTTGTTGCCGCCGCCATGCTCCATGTGGAGTATCAGCGCCATGTCCAAGACCGAGGCCTCAAGCTGAGTATAGCTCTTATCGGGCCGCAGCATCCGCAAAATATTTTCCGCGGTACACAGCTCGGGATCGGGCTGATGAATGTAAAGGCTGTTTCCAAGGCTATGGCTGTAAGCGTTATAGCTGTAGACAGCCAGCATGGGGAACTGACTTATGAGATTGAGGCACTGTCTTGTCACGTTGGGAATGGAGCAGTCCTCGGGATTAGGGTCATAGGAGTACAAAGTCAACAGGCTTTTGGCCAACGTTATCATCATATTTTCGCTTGGAGCCTTCATTATGACATCCCGAGTAAAATTCTGGGGCAGAGTCCGGCGTTGGGCCAGCTCCTCCATAAATTCATCCAGTTCCAAACGGGTAGGCAGGTCGCCTATAAGCAAAAGATAGGCTATTTCCTCAAACCCAAAGCGACGCTCGTCCACCACGTGCTTAACAAGCTCTTTTACGTTGTAGCCCCTGTAATAGAGTTCGCCGGGACAGGGCTGACCGTTTTCCTTGGCCTTTACCTCAGATATATTTGTAAGACCGGCCATCACGCCGTTACCGTCAATATCTCTCAAGCCCCGCTTTACATCGTACTTTTTATACAACTCTGGCGGCACGGTATTATTGAGTACACAGCGTCTCGCGTTCTCAATATCCATTGCGGTTATTTCAAAAATTCTTTCCATATTTTTCTCCCTTCGCTAAAATGTACGTTTTAAACATATTTATTATAGCATATTTCAGAAAAAACCGCAAGTGCTGTTGGAAAATATTAACAGTTTAGTAACAGTTTGTCTATTTTATTACGGAATTAGCCCCATTTCGCGTTTCAGCGACATTATTCGCTCCACGCTCTTATCAATGCGTTCCTCCGTTATAAGCCCGCTCTTCACGGCATCCAGCAAGCCATTATAGGCTGCCTCCAGATCATCGGGCATGAGCAGCATATCCGCCCCCGCATTTACTGCCATAACAGCGGCCTCTCCGGGCGTATAAACTGTAGCGGCCCCCATATTCAGGGCGTCCGTAATGACGATGCCATCATAGCCCAGTTCATCTCTCAGCAGGCCGGTTACAATAGGTTCTGACAGGCTTGCAGGCTCGTCGCTGCCCGTCACATTTGGCAGCGACAGATGCGATACCATGACAAAGTCCGCCCCAGCCCCGATACCGCTCTCAAAGGGTATCAATTCCGCCGAGTGCAGTTGTTCGGAGCTGCGCTGGCTCACACTGGTGCCGTCATGCGAATTTGTAACGGCGCTTCCGTGACCGGGGAAGTGCTTGAGCGTAGCCGCCACGCCCATGCTCTGTATTCCTTCCACCTCGGCGGCAACCTTGGCCGCCACGTCCTCAGGGTCAGTGCCGAAGGAACGTTTTCCGATTTCGGTATTATCCTTATTTATAAGTACATCGGCCACTGGCGCGAAATCCATATTAAAGCCCAAGCCGCTGAGTTCGCTTCCAAGTCTCTCCCCTATTTTTCGGGCTTCGTCAGCGGTTTTTACATCTATCATGTTGCCGTTGTCCGTGACCGCGCATTTTTTTGATAATCTGGTGACAAGGCCGCCCTCCTCATCCACGCCGAGGAAGGGCGTGATTCCGGAAACGGCCTTTATATCGCCAAGAAGCCGTATTACCTGATCGTCATTTTCTATATTTTGTGCGAAAAGGATTACGCCGCCGACGGGATATTTATTCAGTCCGTCCCGCAGATTATCGGTCAGTTCGGTCACTGTTTCTCCCCCGGTTAGAGCCTCGGGCGCCACGTAAAATAGCTGCCACAGCTTCTCCTCCAAGTTCCACTGATGTTCATTTTCATCTGAAGAATCTGTAATGTTTTCCGATTCAGTCCGAGTTTGCGGGAGCTGATTCTCCGCGGTGTCTTTTATACCGACGCAGCCCGTCAGCAGCATGGCCGCCAGCGAAACAACGAGTATTCTTTTCACAAATCTCACTATCAAAGCCTCCAAATTAAAGACTGTCATATAGACGTTTCATTGCCTCAAAAGTTTCGGGGCTGATATCGTGTTCGATGCGGCAGGCGTCCTCCATGGCGGTATCCTCCTTAACGCCCAGCTTTTTCAGCAGCGCGGAAATGAGCCGGTGGCGTTCGTAAATGCGCTCGGCAATATCAAGGCCCGTTTCAGTCAGTTCGATATGACCGTGTTCATCCATGGTGATATAGCCGTTCTGCCGGAAATTTTTCATGGCAACGCTGACGCTCGGCTTGCTGAAGCCAAGCTCTGCGGCGATATCCACTGAATGAACCTCGCCTTTGCGCTGTTTGATCATAAGGATGGCTTCGAGATAGTTTTCAGCCGACTCCTGAATTACCATTATATTCCCTCCCTATTTTATTTCTGCCCTAATTATAACATATTTAAAAAGGTTTTTCAACACTTTTTTGTGCAAATCTTCAAAATAAAGCCTGGGGCGCAACAAAGGGGAAAATATTAAAAAATTTGAGAAAAGGGCTTGACAAACAGGGAACTATTTGCTATAATAGGGGATGTCATGCGGGTGTAGTTCATCGGTAGAATACCAGCCTTCCAAGCTGGCTAGGTGGGTTCGACTCCCATCACCCGCTCCAAATTTTGTGTGCCTGTAGCTCAGTCGGATAGAGCAACTGCCTTCTAAGCAGTAGGTCCTGGGTTCGAATCCCCGCAGGCACGCCAAGCCTCTCGTTTGAGGGGCCGATATGGTGGGTATAGCGCAGCTGGTTAGCGCGCCAGATTGTGGCTCTGGAGGCCCTGGGTTCGAATCCCAGTATCCA
>CANQKL010000103.1 GCA_947624455.1 uncultured Clostridia bacterium | reverse complement strand
TATTATGAAGGTCAGCCCTACCGCGTAAAGAGCGGCAACCTCTTTAAGAACGGAGATTTTTCCGATTATTCGGGGCAGAACATGGACCAGTGGTACACAGGCGTCAATACAAGCGGTCATCCGGTGACCGGCAGCTATCAAATACCCCGGCTCAAGAACGATGGCAAATGTGAAAATCTCGTTCCACTCGCCGAGAGCGGTCTACTGACTACCGGCGGTCAGGAGATAGACAGGCCAGACACCTTCTACTACGGCAAAGATAATTCCCGCACATACCTGGTAGAGCATATGGCCGAAAACTGGCAAAACTGTGCCTGGAACGGAAGCAAGTCCCTGTTGGCCTATGTTCCAATCAAGCCGAACACGAAGTATATCTTCTCATTTTCAGCTTATACGTTAAGAGGTATGGCCTCGGTGCGCTACGGCGCGATTAACATGGACAGCTATGTTCCCGAGGTCTATGATGAAAACGGTTCTCTCCAGTTCAGCGGCAGCGGATATATGGACTGCACCAACGGCAATATTCAGAATGTCGGCGGCGGCTGGACTGATTATTGCAGCGTCATTGACAGCGGCGACGGGGATTATTTCCTGTTCAACGCCTACTGGCTCCAGATGGCTGAATATCTATGCATCGGCGGCTTTGAGCTGTACGAGCTTGCCGACGAGCCTGCCTCGGTTACGGTGACGGATATTACGGGGCCTGCGGCCATAACTGTCGGTCAGGGCGGAGTTCTCAGTCTGCCCGATACCGTCGCCGCCCGAACCTCCGACGGCGAAAGCCTGGATCTTGAAGTGGAATGGCTGAACGCCGACATCGTAGACACCTCTCTCCCCCAGGTCTACACCGTTACCGGGCGCGTGAATATTCCGGATAATATCTACTACAACGCAGACGCTTCCGTAAGGCTGCGCGTGGTGGTCAAAGCTCTCCATCCGGTCAAGATTACCAGCGTCAGCTCTGAAAACGGAGCGGTCGCGGTCGAGCTGGCGGCATATGAGCCTGTGGCGGGCGTCCTTTACATCTCGGCAGATAACGCCGCTCAGGTAAAGAGCCGCGAGCTGCGGCTCACCGTCGGCGAGTCGGTCAGGGTAGAATTATCGCCTGATAAACCGTGGGCCGCCGCCAACGTGATGTTCTGGACTAAAGACCTCGAACCGTTGACCGAAAAGGCGGTATACAACATTCCAGCAGCTTAAAATAAAATCGGGAATCAAAAAAGCCAACAAATAATAAGAAGAAAAACCGCCTTTTTACAAGACGGTTTTTCTTCTTATCTTATTACTCCGCCGCCGACTACAATATCTCCGTCATACAGCACAACGGCCTGACCCTTTGTTATAGCTCTCTGTGGCCTGTCAAACTCCAAGTGTATTTCACTGTCGCCAGTTTGTTCCACCGTAGCCCAGTCCTCCATGTGGGAATAGCGAGTCTTAGCTTTGACGCGCATGGCCCCGGGGATGTTATCAACAGCGATTAAATTTAACTCACCGGCATCCAAGGAGGACGAATAAAGATCCTCATCGTAACCGAGAATAACCCTGTTGTTTTCCACATCTATCTCACAGACGTACATGGAGGCTGGCAATGCCAGACCAAGGCCGCGCCGCTGGCCTATGGTGTAGTTGTATATCCCCTTATGACGGCCAAGCGCCTTTCCATCCTTACTCACAAAATCGCCTTCGGGCAACGGCCTTTTACTGTGAGCGCGGATAAAATCCCCGTATTTGCCGTTCTGAATAAAGCATATATCCTGACTGTCATGCTTTTTTGCGTTAACAAAGCCATTCGCCTCAGCTATTTCACGCACCTGAGTTTTAAACAGGCTTCCCAGCGGAAAAACAGTGTGACTCAGCTGCTCCTGCGACATGGAATAGAGAACATAGCTCTGATCCTTTGACGGATCTAACGCCTTTTTCAACAAAAATCTGCCGTTTGCCTCCTCTATTCGGGCATAATGTCCGGTGGCCACAAAGCCACATTCCAGTTCCGCCGCACGCTGAAACAGCTTTTCAAATTTTAGATATCGGTTGCAGTCAATGCAGGGATTCGGAGTTATCCCATGCTCATAGGCGTCTATAAAGCGGTCTATCACCGTCTCCTTGAACCTGTCGGAAAAATTGAAAACATAATGAGCCATTCCCAGCTTCCGGGCCACGCCGTGCGCATCCTCCACATCCTCTAAGGAGCAGCAGGAACGATCCCTTGGAATATCTATGTCCTCATTGGAAAAAAGCTTCATAGTGGCTCCTATGCACTCATACCCCTTTTCTTTCATGATAAAGGCCGCCACAGAGCTGTCCACTCCTCCGCTCATGGCGATCATAGCCCGATCCTTCATGCCGTCACCTCCGAATATGAATTATAACACAGCAAGGATTTACTGTCAATAAAAAAATATATTGAAAAACTATGCGACCCGTGATATAATATACATAAAACCTCCCCCTATCGGAAAAACTACCCTTGAAAAAAAGAAAAGGGGTTTTTACAATGGATCTTAAAGGGTCAAGGACCGAGGCAAATCTTATGTCCGCTTACGCGGGGGAATCCCAGGCGCGGAACAAGTATTGCTACTACGCCACAAAAGCCCGGGAGGACGGTTATGAACAAATTGCGGATATATTCGAGGAAACCGCGGAAAATGAAAAGGCTCATGCGGAAATATGGTTTAAGCTCATTCACGGAGGGAATTTTGCCGGAACCGCGGAAAATCTGCGGGACGCGGCGGCTGACGAACACTTCGAGTGGGCGGAAATGTATGCGGACTTTGCGAAAACAGCTAAGGAGGAGGGCTTTGAACATATCGCATTCCTTTTTGAAAAGGTCGGCGAAATTGAAAAAGCCCATGAAGAAAGGTATCTCAAGCTTATGGAAAACGTTAAGGACAAGATAGTTTTCTCCAAGGATTCAGACGCCATATGGATCTGCCGCAACTGCGGCCATGTCTGTATAGGCAAGGCGGCCCCGGGGGTCTGCCCTGTCTGCTCCCATCCCCAGTCGTTTTTTGAGCTTAAAGCGGCAAATTATTAAGGGGCTGCGGCCCCATACATAGATACGGGAGGAATTATGTATATAAAGACCCTGCTTCAGCTATTTTTGACCTTTTTGAAGATCGGCGGCTTTACCTTTGGCGGCGGCTATGCCATGATACCCCTGATTCAACGGGAAATCGTCGAAAAAAAGGGCTGGATAACACAGGATGATATCTTGGACATCTTTGCCATAGCCGAGTCCACTCCAGGCCCTATCGCCATCAACTCCGCCACCTTTGTGGGCCAGCGGGTCGCGGGCTTTGCCGGCGCGGTCGCGGCCACTCTCGGGGTGGCGCTGCCCTCCTTTGTCATCATAAGCGTGATTGCCTTTGCCCTAAGACAGTTCCAGAACATCAGGGCCGTCCGCTGGGCCTTTTGCGGCATAAGGGCGGGAGTTCTTGCTTTGATCGTCAAGGCGCTGTTTTCCATGTACAATCAGTGCGCCAAGTCGGCCCTATCATATGTGATAATGGCAGGAGCCTTCGCGGCGGCGGCGTTTACTAAAATCAACGTCATTTTCGTGATAATAGCCTGCGGCGTATTGGGGCTTATGAACTCTGTGGCGGCGGAAAGGAGGAACAGAAAGTGATATACCTGACGCTTTTTTTGACTTTCCTTAAAATCGGAGCTTTCACCTTCGGCGGCGGCTACGCTATGCTGCCTCTTATACAGTCGGAGGTGGCAGCCCACGGCTGGATGTCCGAAGCCGAGCTTGTAAACTTTGTGGCCGTCAGTGAAAGTACGCCCGGCCCCTTTGCCGTCAACATTTCTACATATGTGGGCGCGGAAATAGCCGGTATCCCCGGCGCGGTCTGCGCCACTGTAGGAGTGGTTCTTCCCTCGTTCATCATAATCCTTATCGTGGCCCGTTGCTTTGACCGGTTCAAGAACAGTCGAACAGTGAGCGGCTGTATGTCCGGTCTGCGTCCGGCGGTGGTAGCTCTTATCGGGGCGGCGGCGGTCAGCGTTGGACAAACGGTGTTCCTGCCTTGGTCAGGCCTTGCTCCCTTTGCCGTATCCGCAGGTATATTCGGACTGTCTCTTATTCTAATATTTGAAAAGATCCACCCCATAGCGGTGATTCTCGCGTCCGCCGTGCTGGGTATCGCCTTTGGCTTCGCCGGTATATATTGACTGCAAAAAACTCGCCATGTACTTTGGAGGCATGGGGCCGCCAAAAAAAATCGTGCAGAATAGCATCGGAACAAGCGTTGTATCGCCTGTTCCGATTTCTTCAAAAGCTGTTTATCCTTTTCCCCATAACAGCCACTATTTACTTTAGTTCCAGTACTTTCTGTCCAAGCTTCTGTATCCGACGGCCTCGGTAATGTCCATGGCTCGAATATTCTCCCGGCCAGCCAGATCGGCAACGGTTCTGGCCACCTTCAGTATCCGTGAATAGGCCCGGGCCGACAGGCCCATAACGTCAAACACATTCTTCATAAGCTCGCTCTCCTCGGCTCCCAATGGGCAGAATTCCTCGATCTGCTTTGCTCCCATCTGAGCGTTGCAGCTTATGCCAAGACCCTTAAACCGCTCCTGCTGGAGCTTACGGGCGGCGTTGACCCGGGCCTTGATCTTTGCGGAGCTTTCTCCCTTTTCAGCCATAAGATCGCTGTACTTAAGGGCCGGAGCCTCCAACTGTATGTCTATCCTGTCCAGCATGGGTCCGCTCACCTTGCTCAGATATCGGCGAACGTCCTTCTCTGTGCAGCGGCACCTGCCCGTTCCGTCCCCGTAATAGCCGCAGCGGCAGGGGTTCATTGCCGCCACCAGCATTACGTTACAGGGATAGGTGCTGGTGGCCGCCGCCCTTGTTATCGTAACGGTCTTGTCCTCCAGCGGCTGACGCATGGCTTCTATTACGTCCTTCTGATATTCCGGGAACTCATCCAGGAACAGAACGCCGTTGTGTGCAAGGGACAGTTCGCCGGGCCGGGCCTTAGCCCCGCCGCCGATAATGCTGACCGCGCTGGCGCTGTGATGCGGGGTGCGGAAGGGCCGGGCCGATATTATCGACGCTCCGCCGCGCAGCTCTCCTGCGGCGGAATAAATACGGGTCACCTCCAAAGCCTCGTCCATAGTCATGTCCGGCAAAATCGTCGGTATACGCTGGGCGATCATGGACTTGCCGCTGCCGGGGCTTCCTATGAGAAGCACATTATGTCCGCCGGCGGTAGCGACCTCCACTCCGCGGCGAAGCGCCAATTGGCCCCTCACCTGATCGAAGTCCACCTCAAATTTCTGGTTCTGACGAAAGACCTCCCGCGCTGAACAGGCTTCCCTCGGCAGAGGACTGTATCCGGAAAGGTGAAGCGCCGTCTCAGCCAAGCTGATCGCCCCGTAAACCTCTATGCCATCCACAAGGGCCGCCTCGCCCACATTCTCCTTGGGTACAATAACGGCTCTAAAGCCGTTGGCACGGGCGCACATGACGCTGGAGAGAACTCCGTCAACTCCCCGCAGCTCACCGGAAAGTCCAAGCTCGCCCATCAGCATAACGCTGTCCAGGCCGCCATTCAACTGACCAGTAGCCGCCAGCACCGACACCGCGATGGGGAGATCGTATTGACTGCCCTCCTTTTTCAGATCGGCGGGAGCCAGATTTATCACCAGCTTGCGGGGCGGGAAATCGAAGCCGCTGTTGAAAATAGCTGAACGCACCCTTTCCCGGGATTCTTTGACCGAGGCGTCGGGCAGGCCCACAATGTCCAACTGGGGCAATCCGCCGGAAACGTCGGTTTCAATGGTGACTATGTTCCCGTCAAGGCCGTTTAAGGCGGCGCAGTAGGTTTTTACTATCATTTCCATTCTCACTCCCAGGAACTTTTATCGTTTGTTTTACTTTTGTAACACGGCTTTCTTTTTGCATAGAGAGCGACAGTATGATTTTATACTACCACAAATTTCACCTTTTGTCAACCTGTCTTAAAATACACTAATCCATACATTTATTTTTCAATATGATCGTGATATAATAAAATCAGTAATAAAATAGACCAGCTATAAAAAGTCAATAGGAAAAACAAAAAAATTTTCAAAACCCCAGAAAAATTAATAACACATTTTTAA
>CANQKL010000102.1 GCA_947624455.1 uncultured Clostridia bacterium | reverse complement strand
GCCGTGTCCCGACCGTTTATCAGGTCGGACAGGCCGTTTGTGTTGACGCGTATGGGAACCGTGGGATTTTTCGTCTTTACATATTTTGTTATCTCAACAATGGCGTCCAGCCGCTGTGTAGGCTCGCCGAAGCCGCAGAACACCAGCTCCCCAAAGGAGGACAGGTCGTACTTCTCCAGCTCGGCCTTCACCTCATCCACAGTAGGCTCCCGCTCCAGCCAGAGGCTGCCGCTGCCGTCCATCTCGTCCTTTGTCTGGCGCAGGCAGAAGGAGCAGCGGCAGGGACAGCGGTTGGTGAGGTTGACATAAAGGTTGCCCCTATAAGCGTAAAGTATGGTTTGCATAAAGATCACTCTCCGCGAAAAAGTAAAAGCGCCAGAACCTGGCGCTTTTGGTGGAGGAGGGTGGATTCGGACCACCGAAGTCAGTGACAACAGATTTACAGTCTGCCCCCTTTGGCCGCTCGGGAACTCCTCCGTATTAAGTTATGTGGAGCCGGCAATAGGACTCGAACCTACGACCTGCTGATTACAAATCAGCTGCTCTACCAACTGAGCTACGCCGGCAGGCTTTGACCCCGAACAGTAGTTATGATACCATAAAAGTTGAGTCTTGTCAAGTGGTTTTTTAAATTTTTTTGAAAAATATAGGGCAGGCCCTCAAGACAAAAAGTTTTTATGAGTTTTTTACAAAAAAGTCTTGAAATCGGCCGCCAAATTGTGTACAATGTATATAGGTATAAGGCAATACCGCACAAAGACTGCAAGTGAGCTTTGTACCAATCTTGCTTGCATCTTTTTCGAGGAGCAATCTGGACACAATCTCTGTGCGGTATTGCCATAATAATAACAGGAGGTTACATATTTATGAAGCTTAGGGAAATCAAGGAAATTCTGAACGCCACGGTCCTCACCGGCGAGGAAGAGCTGGATAGGGAGGTCAAGGCCGCCTGCGGCAGCGACCTGATGAGCGACGTGCTGGCTTTTGTGAAGGATCAGGCCATGCTTCTGACCGGCCTTGTAAACGGCCAGGTCATCCGAACCGCTGAAATGATGGATATTCACGCCGTCATCTTTATCCGCGGCAAAAAGCCCTCCGATGAGATCGTTGACCTGGCTCAAAGCCGGGATATAGTTATTATGGAAACCGAGCTGCCCATGTATATCGCCTGCGGAATGCTTTACAGCGCGGGCCTGACTGGAGGAAGCAGCAAGATATGAGCGAACCCTTGATGGTGCTGCATTACAACGTTGACGGTTCCGACTTTACAGTGGCTGGCGAGGCCAGCGGCGCGGTGAAAAAGGTGCTTAAACAGCTCGGTGTGGGCGCCGACGTCATCCGCAAGGTCGCCATCGCGATGTATGAGTGCGAGATAAATATGGTGATTCATGCCCACGGGGGTTCTATCGACGTGGAGATCAGGCCCGAAAGCGTGCGCATGATTCACAAGGACGTTGGCCCCGGCATCCCCGACGTGGAAAAGGCTATGCAGGCGGGATTTTCCACCGCCAGCCAGCAGGTGCGGGAGCTGGGCTTCGGCGCGGGCATGGGCCTGCCGAATATGAAGAAATATACCGACGAAATGAAGATAACCACCGAGGTGGGCAAGGGAACTATCGTTGACATGACAGTGTATATAAAGTAGATCGGCACGTAAAATCAGCGTCGCTCCTTTTTCGTGCCGGAACGGCGCCGCCGGAAACGGCGGCAGGTTATATGGGAGAAACAAAAAATGGGAATTGAAAAAAGATGTCACAGCGTGACGCTTGACCGGCCCAGCTGCAAGGGCTGTACCACCTGCATACGCTATTGCCCTACCCAGGCCATCCGCGTGCAGCAGGGCAAGGCCAAGATCATAGACGAGAGATGCATTGACTGCGGCGAGTGTATCCGCCGCTGCCAGTACCATGCGAAAAAAGCCATCACCGACGGCTTTGATATGCTGGAAAATTACAAGTACAAGATCGCTCTGCCCGCCCCGGCCTTCTGCGGCCAATTCTCAAAGGCGGAGGATTTTGACATTATGTTCACGGGCCTGAAAATGCTGGGCTTCGACCATGTGTTTGAGGTGGCCAGGGGGGCGGAGGTCGTGACCGCCAAAATGAAGGAGCTGATCCACACCGGCCTTATCGAGGCTCCGGTAATTTCGTCGGCCTGTCCGGCGGTGGTGCGGCTGATCGCCGTAAAATATCCTGATCTCATGGGCCACGTGGCTCCCCTGACCTCGCCTATGGAGGCGGCGGCGGAGATGGCCCGCAGGGAGGCGGCGGAAAAGACCGGCCTCAAGGACGAGGAGATAGGCGTGTTCTTCATAACTCCCTGTCCCGCCAAGGTGACGGCCATCAAGTGGCCGCTGGCCCTGGAAAAGTCCAATATAGACGGGGCGATATCCATTAAGGACGTGTATATGCGTCTGGCCCACAGCATAGATAAGATAGAGAGGGTGGAGCGGCTGAGCGTGGCGGGCCGCAGCGGCGTGCGCTGGGCAAACCACGGCGGCGAGGCCCGGGCCTTGGGCATCGAGCGTTATATCGCCGTGGACGGCATCGCCAACGTCATGGAGGTTTTGGAAAAGCTTGAGGACGACATGATAAAGGGGATAGACTTTATTGAGACATTGGCCTGTACCGGCGGCTGCGTCGGCGGCAGCCTGACGGTGGAAAATAACTTTGTGGCCAACTCCCGCATACGTCGGCTTTCCGACCGGCTGGAGGATTCCAACGCCCCCGTTCCCAAGCTGGAAGGTATGTACTGGAACCGCAAGATAGAATACAAGCCCTTCAGTCCTTTGGACGAGGATTTCAGCGAGGCCCTGAAAAAGGCGGCTCGCATGAACGAGATATACGCGGGCCTGCCGCAGCTCGACTGCGGCTCCTGCGGGGCGCCGACCTGTAAGGATCTGGCCGAGGACATCGTCCGCGGCAAGGCCAACGAGACGGACTGCATATTCAAGCTCCGTGAGCGGGTGAGTATGCTGGCCCGGGAGATGGCGGAGCTGGAGAGCAAGCTGCCGCCGTCCATGGAGTGAGCGCAAGCGCGGCGCGAAGGGCATGACTTAAAAATCCCACGAAAGGAAGATAAATCGCTATGACTGTTGCCGAAATAGGAAACAAGCTCGGTCTCGCTCTAAAGTGCGGCGAGGACGGAATCGACCGGGAGGTTACAGGCGGATATGTGGGCGACCTGCTGAGCCTTGTGATGGGCAAGGCTCAGAGCGGCAACGCCTGGGTTACGATACAGACAAATATAAATATAATGGCCGTGGCCAGCCTCACCGACGTGGCCATGATAATCCTGGCCGAGGGCCTTTCCCCCGATCCCAACACCGCCAAACGCTCCGACATGGAGGGCATACCGGTCTATTCCACCGAAAAGACCGCCTTCGATATTGTCTGCGAGTTAAAGGATCTGGTGTGATATGGGCCGCTACGCATACGACTTACATATGCACTCCTGTCTGTCCCCCTGCGGGGACGGGGACATGACGCCTCACAATATCGCCGCCATGGCAATGCTCAACGGCCTTGAGATAATAGCCCTTTCCGACCACAACACCGCGAAAAACGTTCCGGCCATCGTGGAGGCGGCAAAGGAGTGGGGGCTTACCGTTGTGCCGGGGATCGAGGCGGAGAGCGCCGAGGAGGTGCATTTGCTGTGCCTTTTTCCCACTGTGGAGGCGGCCCTCGACATGGGCGATATATTGGAGGAGCATCTGCCGCCCATAAAGAATAAACCGGAAATTTTCGGCGAACAGCTCATCATGGACCACGAGGACAAGGTCGTCGGTTCCATCGACAAGCTCCTTATAAACGCCACCGATCTGCCCATTGAGAAGATCAAGGCCCTTGCGGAGGAAAGGGGAGGAGTCTGCATCGCCGCTCACATCGACCGCAGCAGCAACAGCATTTTGTCCAACCTGGGCTTTATCCCCGAGGAGCTGAACTTTACCACCCTGGAGGTGTCCAAGCGGGCCCCGGCGGAAATGAGCGCCGATCCCAAATACCGCTACCTCCACGACAGCGACGCCCACTACCTGACCGACATTTCCGACGCGGTGTGGAAAATAACGCTGGAGGAAAAATCGGCGGAAGCGGTGGTAAAGGCACTCAAGGAAGTTAAAACAAGGGAGGAAAGTCATGAACGAACATAACGGCTCACCTCTTTTTGAAACAAAGACCGAGCTGACCTTTGACGAGTGCAAAAAGCTCTGGTACGCCATCCACAATCGCCGCCCTTGTAACAGGATCATGAGAATACTTTTGGTCGTCCTGCTGGCCGTGGATGTGGTTTTGGGTGTCTTTTTGCTGGTTGCGGGAGCTCCGGTCTATGTGGCTGTTTTTTGTATAGTTATCAGCGCCGCAGCGATGACCGCTCTGCTGTTGCTGCCCATTTATGGAGCCAGGGTCTATAAGCGGCAGCTCTGGCCCACGGACAGGTCGGAGGCGGAGCTGAGGTTCTATCCGGGCTGGCTGGAGGAAAGAGCCGGCGAAAACATCTCAAATTTATCCTATAACAAAATTTATGACATAATAGAAACCAAAACCAATTTTTATATCATGATCTCCAACGTACAGGCCGTACCGGTGATAAAGGAAGGATGCCCCGACGGATTGGCGGACTTTATCCGCGGAATTAAAGCCCGGCTGGGTGAGATAAAGAGCCTTCCCGGCCCGGAGCCTTCGGCGCCTCGGGAGGACGGGAAGGAGACCCCTCTCTATGAGGTCAGATCCGTCATCGGCTGGGAAGAGTATAAAAGATACAGCCTGTATGTCAGCGGCCGTCAGCCCCGGAACATTGTTATCACCTTCATCGGTCTTACGTGTTTGGTTTTGGGCCTGTGCCTTGTGCGGTATTCTGGATGGCTGCTCGCCGTGCTGGGGGCTGTCCTGCTGCTGGAGCTGTTTATCATCCCTCGGATCAAGGGCCGGAACTATTACAGGAGCAACAAATTTGCCCAAGACAAGGAAATCATTGTGCGGTTTTATTCCGACCGGCTGGAATCCCGCGACGCCAATGGCCGTACCCTGCTGAAATACGGCGACATCCAGAAAATTTACGAGACCGAAACCAATTTTTATATTATGATCAGCCAAGCCTTAGGTATAATTTTGGTAAAGTACAATTGCGGACCCGAACTGACGGAATTTGTGAGGAAGTTGAAAACGGGAGAAAAAGTTGGCTGAATCAGCGGCGAAGGGCACAAATGCCATAAACTTTTTGTGAATTTTTTAACGAAAAAGCAATGTTAGTGTAGACAAACCGTGAAAAATCTGATATAATGTCTTTGCTGTGATTACTACGTACTCACAACATTTGTCATGCTGAATAACGGGCGGGCCTGTTCCGTCCAATTCAATCAATATAAGGAGGTAAAGAATATGAGCGTGAAATCTACCGTACCGTTTAACGGTACAGCCGAGCAGGAAGCTAAGCTCAAGGAAGTCATTGCCAAGCACAAGGACACCCGGGGTGCGCTTATCCCTGTTCTGCATGAGGCTCAGGACATCTATGGCTATCTGCCCCTGGAGGTGCAGGTGATGATCGCCGAGGGTCTGGGAGTGACACTGGCGGAGGTTTACGGCGTTGTGACCTTCTACACCCAGTTCTCTCTTAATCCCAAGGGCAAGTACGCCATCGCCGTATGTCTCGGCACCGCCTGCTATGTTAAGGGCAGCGGCGACATCATCAACAAGATACAGGAGGCCCTCAACCTCGAGGTTGGCGGCTGCACCCCTGACGGAAAGTATTCCCTCAACGCCACCCGCTGCATAGGCGCCTGCGGCCTCGCTCCCGTACTGACGGTAAACGACGAGGTTTACGGCCGTCTCACGGTGGACGACGTACCCGGCATCCTTGCCAAGTACGCGGACTGAGGAAGCGGTAAGCTGCTATGCAGGAGATCAGTCTGAACATACTGGACATCGTACAGAACTCCGTTCGGGCAGGCGCGGACGTTATCCGTGTCGAGCTTTTTGAGGATATACCCACGGACGTGCTGTCCTTTTCCGTTGAGGACAACGGCTGCGGAATGGACGAAAAAGAGCTGGAAACAAATCTTGGGACGATAGCAAAAAGCGGCTCGCTGGAATTCAAAAGCGAAAACCGGGCGGAGGATATGAGCATAATCGGACAGTTCGGCGTGGGATTTTACTCCGCATTTATGGTGGCGGAC
>CANQKL010000101.1 GCA_947624455.1 uncultured Clostridia bacterium | reverse complement strand
AAGGTATAAAATCTCGGGTACACGCCCCGAGATTTTATGTTTTTTATCGAAAGGGAGTTCCCTTTCGAGCTTTCCCCCATCTTCTTATTTTGCAAAGAGGTCGGTGAGATAGCGGCCTCTTATGTCGGTGATATTTTCAAGCTTAGCGGCGGGTACGGATACGGGTTCGGCCAGAACCACCGGACCGGGAGCTGTCACAAGCGCGGGATTCATCACGATATTGTACGGCCCCTCAAAGTCCTCCAGATAAATCGTGGTTCCGGTGGCAAAGAGGGCCGAGCCTGTGGGCATATCGGCGAAGCAGGTCTGAGCGGCTCCAAGAGCCAGGCAAAGGGCGGCGGAAGCCGCAAGTAATCTTTTCACAATTAACGCTCCTTTTTACGGGCCTTACGCTTTTGCAAGGGTCCGCAGTTTTTTTATTCCAAATATTTTTTGACAGTTATATGACCAAATTTTTGAGCGGCGGTTTTCCGGCCACTCGGAGCCAAATTTCATAGGAACCGGCCTCCAGCCGTCAACAGCCATCACTTTAGACAAAGAGGGACAGTCTTTCGACTGTCCCCCATACGTTTTTGTTAGATTAGTTAGCGTAGGGTACAACGCCGCCGACAAAAGCGTCTACTTTGTCATCATAAACATATACGCCGTCGGTTACGGTTCCGGGAATGGTACCGTCGTACTTGTCAAATACGTTGAGGAGGGTCTTATTGCCGTTGCCGTCAACTACCCAGTACTCAATAACATTGCCCTTAACTACGAAGTAGGTGTTGCCGTATGTACCGGTGGGGATCCTGTAGATGGGATTGCCGTCAGCGGTTACAGCGGCTACGCCGTCAATATACTTACGCTCAACAACTTCATAAATGTTGTTGATGTAGTTGCCAGCGCCGTCATAAACAGCCTTGGCCTGGAAATGATCGAACTCCCAAGTAACAGCGGGGCTAGCGGTACCGCCAGTGTAACGGAGAACAGTGTCTCTGTCGGCTACGCCGTCGCCGTCAATGTCTCTACCGTCAAGTACTATGCCGTTAACAACAAGGTACTGATAGTAGAAGTAGGGCTCATCCATCTCATAGCCAGGAGCGGTCCAGGAGATCTTAGCGGTGTGAACGATGTCAAAGGAATCACCGTAAGCGTAATCCCATGCCCAAGCGTCGCCCTTATCAAGATACTCGTCGGCTACATTCTTGGTGGTAAGACCGTCGTTGTTGTAATCGTTGAACTTAGCGGTCACATACTTGGTGCGAACAACGGGGATGAGGTCAGCGATCATCTCGTCGGTAACCACATAGCGGTTGTTGGCGTCCTTAGCGCTGAGGCTCTCAACGCTGAGTTCATCGGCCAGAAGGTCAGCCCAGCCCTT
Source organism: uncultured Clostridia bacterium (assembly GCA_947624455.1). Lineage (GTDB taxonomy): Bacteria > Bacillota > Clostridia > UMGS1883 > UMGS1883 > JAFLUQ01. Next base: position 4,863 of record CANQKL010000101.1, on the reverse strand, counting down.
AACGAAAACGGTCTCGTCGCCATTCTGAACATAGGTCTCGCCGGCAATAGCCTCGGGTACGTTGAAAGCGGCGTACATACCAGCTTCAGCCTCGCTGATAACGTTACCGTCATTGTCATAGATACCGAAGCCGATCTCCTTCATTTCCTCATTGAGAACTACAGCCTCTCTGTGAGTGGGAGTAAGCAGGGCCTCGTCAGCAATACCGAAAGCGGGGTTGCCGAAATCCCAAGCCCAAGTCTGGTTCTCAATCTTGGTCTGCTGACGCTCATAGATTCTGTGGGGTTCCTTCATTTCCCACATATAATCCTTGCGGCGGGTCTCCCACTGGGGAGAAAGCTGATTGTAAACAGTTACAGTCTGGGGATTGCCCTCGAGATACATTCTGCTGTAGCCAGCGTGAGGATAAGCGGCCTCAAAGCCCTCTTCCTTCCACTCAGGCTCAACGTTCTCAAGAGCCTGCTTACCGGTATAGCGGCCGTTGATAACCTCGTTGTACACCTTGTGCGGCTCATACGGATTAGTGGTGTCATAACCCGCAAAAACCATGTTGCTCATCTCTGTCTGCGCAAAGGCCGTACCCATGGATGCTACCATAGCAACGGAGGTTACGCCGACAGCCAACCTTTTGAAAAGTCCTTTCATTGTAAGACTCCTCCCTTTTCTAAAAAATAAATTTTTTATTCTACATTGTCCCGCCGTCAAGCGTAAATTTGCGCAAACAGACAAAATCCACGTATCGAATGCGAGGGCAAAATGTATACGTATATTATACGTTACAAAGCGCAAGAATCCCACAGACTCCTGACCTTGTGTACGTTTTTATTATACATAGTTTTTCCTTTGGTGTCAATAAATTTTTTAAAGAAATCCTAAGAAAAAGTTATTTTCGTCATTTTGCACAAAAAATTTTACAGATTTTTAACTATTTAGAATAAAATACCAGTTGCTCTGTAACAGTTCTGCAACAAAAACTCCCGAAAAATAAAGGGAAATCGGCATTTTGAAACAAAGGTCAAAAAAAGTCAAAAAATTTTCAAAAAAACTATTGACAAATCCTTCAGGCTGTGCTATACTATGATTGAAAGTCAAAGATAGTCAAAGTCAAATGCCTGGTCAGATCAGGTTTGAAAGGACTGATGATGAAAAATGGAACCGATGAAATCATACATTATTATAAAGGAGGCGAAACTCTATGGCATCCATGACCGACGTGATTGAGCAGATGCTCATGGAGCTTCTAGCCGAGGGCGGCGGCATGGCTCAGATCCAGCGGAACACACTGGCGGGCAAGCTGAACTGTGTGCCCAGCCAAATCAACTACGTCATCCAGACCCGCTTCACCCCAGAGAGAGGTTATCTCATCGAAAGCCGCAGGGGCGGCGGCGGCGGAGTCAAGATCGTTCGCGTCACTCCCCAGGGCAACCAATTAATGCACGTAATAAACTCCGTGGGCGGCGAATTGGATTACGACACCGCCAGAATTTTCACCCAAAATCTTCTGGACCATGAATTTATCACGGCTCAGGAGGCAAAGCTTATTCTTGGAGCCCTCAGAGACAACGCCCTTACCCTGCCGGCTCCGGCGAGAAATCAACTCAGGGCGAATATTTTTAAAAATATGCTTTTAGCGCTTCAATAATTTAAGGAGGTTTTAACTATGAAATGTCAAAAATGCAATAAAAACGAGGCCAATATCCAGTACAGAGAGTCAATCAACGGCGCAACCCGCGAGATCTGTCTCTGCTCCGAATGTGCAAAGGAAAGCGGATTGCTCAGCCACACCACTGAAATGTTCCGCGATATGGAGCGGGAAATGATGAGCGCCTTCACCTTCCCATTCGGCGGGCGCGGTCTGCTGGGCAGCTCCTTCAGCTCACTTTTTGGCGGCACGCCCCTGAGCCTGTCCCTGTTGGGCGGCGACACCTTCGACGCCGCTACTGAAGCGGGAGGTTTCTTTGAGACCGATCCGGTAGAGGGTATGGAAAATGTCGGCGGCAAGGAAAAGACCGTCGAAAAAAGCAATACGGTTAAAAATAAAGATGCGAAGGCCGAAAACCGGCCCGAAACAGTCGATGAGCTGAAGGCTCAGCTTTTGGACGCCATTGGCGATGAACGCTACGAGGACGCGGCCCGTCTCCGCGACAAGATAAAAAAGTTTAAAGGAGAGTGATTTCCATGATGGAAAACAGATATAACTTCACCGAAAAGGCCCAGACCGCCATCTCTCTCGCCCAGTCAGAGGCGGAGAAGCTTGGGGCCGGCTATGTGGGTACCGAGCATCTGCTCTGCGGACTTATCCGCGAGGGCAGCGGCCTGACTCAGCAATTCTTCAAGAAGTGGGGCGTAACAGTTGAGGCGGTGGAGCATCGCATCGAGCAGTACGGCGCGACCTACTACACTCAGAACAGATTCGCCGGTTTCACTCCCCGAACCAAACAGTGTCTCCAGCTCAGCGCGGACATAGCCTACAGCTTCCGCTCCAGGCTCATCGGCACAGAACACATCCTCCTTTCTATCGCGAAAAACTCCGACTGCTCCGCCAACCGCATCCTCAGATCTCTTGGCGTGAGCGCCGAAAAAATGGCGCAGATGGAGGAGGATATCGCCCGGGCTTACCGCAGCGTCCGCGGTCAGGATGGCGGCGGAAGCGAAAGCAAGACCCCCACCCTCGACAAGTTCGGCCGCGACCTTACCGCCATGGCCCGGGACGGAAAGTTCGACCCCGTCATAGGCCGCGAGGAGGAGATCGCCCGTGTGACCCAGATACTTTCCCGCAGGACCAAGAACAATCCCGTTCTCCTGGGAGAACCCGGCGTTGGCAAGACCGCCGTGGTAGAGGGACTGGCTCAGGAGATAGCCGCCGGGAACGTTCCGGAGCTTCTCAGGGACAAGCGCATTGTTTCCCTTGACATGGGCGGCCTGCTGGCGGGCAGCAAATACCGCGGCGAATTCGAGGAACGGCTGGAAAAAGCCATGGACGAGGTGGTCAAGAGCGGCAACGTGATCCTCTTTATCGACGAACTCCACACAATAATCGGCGCCGGAGCCGCCGAGGGCGCCGTTGACGCCGCCAACATACTTAAGCCCAATCTGGCCCGCGGCGAAATGCAGATTATCGGCGCCACTACTCTCAACGAATACCGCAAATATGTGGAAAAAGACGCCGCTCTGGAGCGCCGGTTCCAGCCGGTGACCGTTGGCGAGCCTTCTCAGGAGGACACTGAAAAGATACTTCTGGGAATCCGTGAAAAATACGAGGCCCACCACGGCGTAAAGATAACCGACGAAGCCATCAGCGCCGCCGTTAAACTCAGCGCGCGCTACATCACCGACCGTTTCATGCCCGACAAGGCCATCGACCTCATAGACGAGGCTTGCAGCCGGGCGCGGCTGGGTTCCCTGACCATGCCTGGGGAGCTTAAGGAGCTGGAAACGAGGGTCAGCGCGGCGGCGGCTGAAAAGGACATCGCTATAAACAACCAGGAGTTCGAGCGGGCGGCGGCCCTCCGCGACGCGGAGCGCGCCCTTCGCGCCGAGCTTGAAGATAAAAAGGACGAATGGAAGCACAGCAGCGACGGTAAAACTCTTTCTATCGGTCGGGCCGAGATCGAGGACATAATATCTCAGTGGACCGGTATCCCCGTGCGGAAGCTGGCCGAGGAGGAGAGCGAAAGGCTGCGCAACCTTGAGGAGGTGCTTCACAAGCGGGTGGTCGGCCAGGACGAAGCGGTCGTGGCCGTATCTAAAGCCGTCCGCCGCGGACGCGTCGGACTTAAGGATCCAAAGCGTCCTATCGGCTCCTTCATCTTCCTGGGTCCCACAGGCGTGGGCAAGACCGAACTCAGCAAGGCCCTCGCGGAGGCTCTGTTCGGCGACGAAAACGCCATGATACGTATAGATATGAGCGAATATATGGAGAAACATTCCGTATCCAAGCTCATCGGTTCGCCTCCGGGATATGTGGGCTTCGAGGAGGGCGGCCAGCTCACTGAGCAAATACGGCGCAAACCCTACAGCGTAATACTCTTTGATGAAATAGAAAAGGCCCATCCCGACGTTTTCAACATGATGTTGCAGATCCTTGACGACGGCCGTCTCACCGACAGCCAGGGCCGGAAGGTGGATTTCAAGAACACTGTTATAATCATGACCAGCAACATCGGCGGCAGAAACATCACCGAACCCAAGAGCCTCGGCTTCAACACCGGAACCGCTAAGGCCGATGTGGATAAGGACATAAAAAAGAACGTGATGGACGAGCTGAAAAAGGCCTTCCGCCCAGAGTTCCTGAACCGTGTGGACGACATAATCGTGTTCAACCGTCTCACCGACGATGACATCAAGCAGATAGCCTCCATCATGCTGGAAAGCTTCAACAAGCGGCTGGCCGCCAACGGCATAAGCTGTAAGTTCGAGGATTCCGCCATAGAGCTGCTGGCAAAGGAAGGCTTCGATCCCGTTTACGGCGCCCGTCCTTTGCGCCGGGCCATCCAGAGCCGAGTCGAGGATCTCTTTGCCGAAGAGATGCTGGACGGTCACGTAAAGACCGGCGGCAGCGTCACCGTGGCCGCCGAGGACGGCAAGATAGTCATTCGCGAGGCTCAGGCCGTCACAGCGTAAACGGCAAATGGGGCTGTAAAAAAATGGCGCAGACCGTTCAAGGGCTGAAAGTAATTAATTAAGCCAAATTTATGTGTTGTTAAACACAGCAATAAAATCAAAAATGTGAAATGATGTAGAAAAACCGCCTTTTGTAAGAAAAAGACGGTTTTTCTTTTTTCTGTGCCCTTGAACTACGAACGAAAATCACCGCTCGGCGTACCTGTGTACGCCGTCGGGAGGGCTTTCTCGGCGGCAGGC